>JALSUJ010000376.1 GCA_027071355.1 Gammaproteobacteria bacterium
GTATAAAACGCTGCAGGGTATCCTGGCGGTAATATTGTTTAAGCTGTTCATAAACTTCCGGGCAATGCTGACACAGAATTTCCGGTGCAGTAAAAAAATATTCGCTGATAACGGCAAAAAACTCAGCAGGATTGGTGCTGGCATATGGATTTATATCGCTGTGTTTAAAATTATCAATCTTCTGATTTAATAATTCATAAGCCTGGCTTAGAGTATCTGTCCATTTTTCTATAGGCATATTGGGGTGTAATGGCGGCATACCATTGGCACGACCATTAAGCATGTCCAGTTTGTGGGCGAATTCGTGAATAATAACATTATGACCGGGGATAAGCTGGTAACTTTCATGTTCAATCTCATCCCAGGACAGTATGAGCGGACCGCGATCCCAGGCTTCTCCACTGAGGTTCTGGTTTTCCTGATAAACCAGGCCATTGCTGTCTGTAACATGACGTTTTACTTTGAATGCTCCCGGATAGATAATTATTTCAACCCAGCCATTGAGGCTGTCAATACCAAGATTAAGAATTTGCAGACAGGCCTGAGCCGCAATGGTGATTTTCATTGCCTGGCTAATGTTCAGACTTTTTGCTCCAGTAAATGTTTTATGGTATAAAAAAAGCGAGCAGAGCTGGCGCAAACGGGCTCGTTCTGTACTGGACAGAGCCTTTAATAAGGATATTCTGGCTGTGATTTTATGCCATTCATTAAAAGAAATTGCATATTTTCGTAAAATTCTCTGACGAAAATATTTGGCTATACAATTCATACTGTTTACATTCCAGATAGATAAAACCGTTCTAAATAATTGTTCTATTAGACTTGGAGATCAGACTTTAATCAAGTATAGTTAGTGTGCATCCATAAATAGACGAATAAATTCGTCACTACAATTATTACTCTTATAAGTTATTGATAAATTTAGCTCTATCTGTATAGTGACGAATTTATTCGTCTAAAAATGTCAATTAACGGATGCACACTAGTTAAGTGGTAAGCAATTATACTTTATAGAGAAGGAGATATTATTGTGTTTCTTAAAAATACAAGTAATGGTGATTTAGTAGAGATTCTTGATATTGCTGGATTAAGCAACCCTTTGCATACTCAGGTTGCCGGACGGTATCATGCCGGAGAGGAATTGCAGGATCCTGAAAATTTTAATAAAAGTGAACTGATTTTTCTTTCTGGTGAAAGTTTGCCTGCCTGTTGGGTAAAAACTGATTAGAGTTAAAAAATATCTCATCTGACAATATACGGACAGCAGTCTGTCAGATGAGAGCAGTGGTATTTATTCAGGAAATTTATTGTTGTCCTATTCATTATTGTTTAAGCCCGTCTTTGTAATTAAAAAGCCGTTTTATCCGTCCTTTTTAAGTTATTCTCTTTTATTAGTGGTTTTTTAACGGGATTATTGTGCTCTCTATCCGTTAATGCCTATCAAATTAAACCTTTGCCCCTGGAAGATTCTGCTGAACGTGATGTTATCAATGGTTATAGTTATAGTTTTCTTTATGGCCAGAAACCGGTATTGTTCAGGCAAGGCAGTTTGCTGAACGTTTAAGACAGGAAATTGAACATTTAAAAATAACTGTTGCTACAGACACATTGACCTATACAGTCAGTATAGGTATTGCACAATTAGCAAAGGATATGAATGTTATTGAACCTTGAAAAATCAGTTGCCACCGACTGCAACAGCCTTATGCACTGAATCTAAAGGATTTTCCAGAACATTTTGACTTCACCCGTACGGTGAGTACGAATAAAGCCAAAATAACCTGTAAAACCCTTTATCTCCAGCACCTAAGACTGTTTCGTTACGATGTCAACTGATTTTTCAAGGTTGAAGATTTAATTAAGCTTGCAGACGATAAACTTTATCAGGCCAAATCCACTGGCCGGAACCGGGTTTGTAGATAATTATTATACCGGGAACGACAAAATAATAAGCAGGTTGGCGTGTAAAGATAAGTAAAAAATATTATTACTGTTAAGCTTATAGCATATAAAACTGGATATATCAGGAACTCTACATGAACGGTGAGGTGATTATTGATGAATTTATATTCTGGAAACGTTTTATTGCGGATAAAGAAGAGCAGGGAGAAATCGTCTCTGAAAAAATGCATGAAGCACTTGATAATGCCGAAAGAAAAGTATTTTTTTACCTTTTAGATAAATATCAGATAGATAATATTTTTCTAACTCAGCATCCTGTCCATTAGGGATGATCTTGTGGATGGTTCTTTTTTCACAATTGAAAGATCAGCAACTCCTAGAGTTTAGAAACCGTTTTTTCTGTTCTTGGGCTGTGTCCGGTCCAGCGTTTATAGGCGCGTGAAAACGAGCTGACTTCCCCAAAACCTAACATAAAGGTAAGTTCAGTGACACTGACTTTGCCTTCAGAAATATATTTTTGAGCCAGTGTCCTTCTACTTTCTTCCAGTAAAATTTTAAAAGAGGTGTGTAATTCCTTTAACTTTCTTTGCAGGGTTCTATGACTAATAGACAGTTCATCCGCTACAATCTCACCCGTAACAACGCCGGATGGTAATTTCTGGGCAATAATCTGTTTAACCTGTTGTTCAAGAGATTCGTTATTCAGTCCTTTTAAATATTGAATAATTATCCTGTCATTAATTTCAGCCAGTTGTTTATTTCCTGCGGGTAGTGGCTCATCAATGACATCTACAGGGAACATAAAACTGTCAAAAGACTGATTAAATAATACGCTGGATTTAAAATAACTGAAATAATCTCCGCTATTTTCGGGCTCTGTATGAGTAAATGTAACCTGAATCGGATTAAGTGGATCCTGATAATTGATACGAGCCATATGTATTAAAATGGATAAGGCATTATCTGAGCGGGCAGTGTTAATACCCAGTTGTTCATGCACCAGGACAACCTGATAGTGCTGATTTTTTTCTTCAATTTTAATCTGCCCGACATTAGAAAGCATACTGATATAACGTGATAAACGGGTAAAACATTCCCTGAGTGTATTGCTGTTTAGCCAGGCATATCCCAAAGCGCCCAGATAACCGGGATGCCAGAATTTATAAGCCTCCAGACCAAAATTGGGGTTGGCAATTTTATTTGAGGCCTCATCCCATAATTTAGGGATTAATTTTACCGGGGTGCGGCGATCGGGATCTTTGATATCTTTATATTTTAAGCCGTATTTTGAGAAAATAGTGGATGGATCAATATGATTTGATTTAAGTAATTTCCATAATATTTCAAGATGCGGGGAATAATAAGAAAATTTCACATGTTTTCCTGAACAACGAATGACAAAAACAACAGGAACTGAATTCTTAATTGTTATTGTCAGTTTAATGGGAATGCTATTACAACCCGGTACTAAATTATGTATTCCTATGAAATGGGTACGCAGCAATCCTGACTTTACTGCGTAATGGCATTGATATCAATAAGAATCATTCAGACTAAACAGCTATTATTAAGTTAAAACATCCTCAGACTGTTATAATCATTTTTTTATTATCCCGGAAAATTTACTATGAGTAGTCTTAAAACACTATTGCTATACCTTGTTAAAGGTCTATCAGCTTTGATATTGCTCATTGTTCTTGCTATGGCCATTATTGTGGTACTTGAAATACGGGTAGATCTTGGTTATTTAAATAAGCCGGTTGAAATAGCCGCAGAACAGATCCTGGATCGGGATATTTCCATGCAAGGGGATATTGTGCTGATCCCGACACTCTGGCCAACTCTTGAAATTACTGATGTTTCAATTAGTAATCCACGGGAACAGCAATGGCAAAGCGGAGATAAATTTGCTCATTTTGGCCATTTGCGTCTTCAGCTGGGCTTAATACCTCTACTAAGAGGTGAACTGAATGTGGCGGATATTACGGCCCGGGCTATTACCCTGAATCTGGAAACTGATAACAGGGGGAATTCCAACTGGGATTTTAACCTTGCAGATAAACCAGAAACCACTCAAGCAGATGCAAAGAAGCCGGCTGCATCAACTGCTGAGCAGAAAAAAAAGCAGGGACTCTTTTATTTTGAGGCTTTGAGCAAATTAAGTTTTAATGATATCAATGTACATCTGATTGATCAGTCTATTAATGAGTCGGTTGATTTTAAACTGAAAAATTTAAGCGGGCATATTACCTCTAAAAATGATATTGATATTAAGTTTAATGGCTTTTTACAGGATAAGGCTTACTCAGGTAAACTGACTGGTGCAGGTCTGAATATTCTGCGTGATACCGGCAAACAATGGCCTCTGACCATGTCCCTGAATATTGCCGGTACAAATATTGAATTATCAGGTGTCTTAATCAGAGCCGAAAACAATGGCCAGGAAAAACCCAGACTTAGTGTCAAACTTGAAGTGGGTCAAACCGATATTGGTGCCACTCTGGCCTGGTTTAAAGTGTTCAATGGCTTAACCATGAGTAGTGGGCATTTAAGTATTGATGCCAGTGTTCAGGGCAGGAATCTGGCCAGTATTATTGCCAGTGCCAATGTCGATGCGGTCCTGGAAAATACGCTCTGGGAACTGAAAGATAAAAATAGCGGTGCAGTACTGCCGGTTAAAATTACTCGCGGACAGGTCAGTATAAAGCCTGAAAAAGCGGTGCAGGTCTCACTTAAGGGTTTACTGGATCAGTCTGCAGTTGGTATTCATGTCACTGGTGCACCCGTTATTGAATACACCCGCAAAAATGCCAGCACGCCGCTGAAGTTAACCATTAAAACAATGGGGGCCAGGTTATTACTGGATACTACGCTGTCAAAACAGCTTTCAGCTCAGAATTTGGGTTTTAATATGCTGTTTGAAGGCAAAAAAATCAGTGATCTGAATAAATTGATAGATATAGATTTACCGCCTCTGGGGCCATATCAGGTAAAAGGTTATTTTGCTATTAATGAAGCTGGTTATCAAATAAAAAATCTGTTTTTAAAAGTAGGGGACAGTCAGTTAAAAGGAAACCTGTTACTGGATACCCGCAAAACCCCCATCTTTTTAGCTGTTGATCTGAATAGTAAACATATCCAGATTAATGATTTTAATACCGGTGACTGGTCGCCAGTAGAAAAACAGACGCCAGCCGAAAAGAAGCCTGAAAAATCGGCTCGGCAGATTAAGCAGAAGCGTGAAAAAGCACACAAGTTGCTCAGTTATGAAAATTTGAGTCGTTTTGATATCGATATTAAAATGGCAGTGGACAAGGTACTGTCCGGAGCAGACAATCTGGGTAGCGGCAAGGCCGCTATTGAGCTGAAAAATGCCCGTTTACTTCTTAATCTTGAAGAGCTGAAATTACCTGGCGGCAGTGCCCAGGCTAAGTTTATTTATCGTCCATCTGGTAAAAAGACTATTAATGTGGCTTTAATAAGCAGAATTAATCGTTTTGATTATGGTATTCTGGCCCGCAGAATTGATCCTGAAAGTCAGGTGTCTGGTTTGATCAGTGTGGATATTGATCTGGTTTCTGATAATGTCGGGAGCATAAATTCTTTATTGACTAATAGTGAAGGTCATATTGATTTTGCCTGGATGCCCAAAGCCCTGAATGCTGATTTATTTGAAATGTGGGCCGTAAACTTAATTACTGCAGTGTTAAAATCTGCAGATAAGGAAAATTCATCCAAAGTAAACTGTGTTATTGGTCGTTTTGTTCTGGAGCAGGGAATGATGCGGCAAAAGGTCATTTATGCAGACACTACCAGAATGCGTATGTTTGGTGAAGCCGAGGCGAATTTTAAACAACGTACGATTAAAGTTCGAGTGACTCCAGACGCTAAAAAAGCGGAATTTTTCAGTCTGGCTACGCCGGTCAGTGTACAGGGTAGTTTTGACAAGTTTGGTTTATCCATTAATCCTCTGGGGTTGACCAAATCTGTAGTTTCTTTTATCACCAGTCCTGTTCATGTACCGGTTCGACGACTGTTTGGTAAAGGCCTTCCAGAAGATGGAAAAGAAGCCTGTAAAGCTATGTGGGAAGCCTCTGAAGAGCAAGACGCTAAGTAGTTGCAGGCCAGGTAGCTGTCCCATCCATTAATTCCTTCTCCCAGAGGGAGCAGGAATTAAGTACTGATTACTCAATAAACGGAATAGCCATTAAGCAATTATTATTTACTATCTTCCGGTCTGACAAATTTAAAGGGCTTTTGCAGTTCTTTTATAACTTTTTCGTCACGTTTGTAAACATCTTTAAAGAAATAAACCTGACCTTTTTCACCCATTCTGGCGGTAAAATATAACAATAGAACCGGTACCGGATCAGGTAAATTCACTCGTGTGGTTTTGCCGCCGTCGAGAATTTTCTTAAAGCTTTCCGGATTCCATTTGCTTTTGTCTTTTAATAACATTTCAACTAGTTCAAAGGGTTTCTGAACACGCACACAGCCGGAACTAAAGGCTCGTTTCGCCTTGTTAAATTTGCTTTTACTGGGAGTATCATGCAGATACACCAGGTGTTTATTGGGGAACATTATTTTTACCCGTCCCAGGGCATTCGTCGGGCCGGGTTCCTGACGGATCATATAAGGGAAATTTCTGGCACTGACAGAGGACCAGTCAATGCTTTGCGGATTAATAATTTTGCCATTGCGATCAATAATATTCATATTCTTTTTCTTTAAATAGGAACGATCTTTTTTTATTTTTGGCAATACATCTTTGCGTAAGATGGTAGGGGGGACAGTCCAGGTCGGGTTAAATTCCACATAAGTGATGTCATCTCTAAATACTGGAGTTTTACGATAACTGGTACCGACCTGTGCTTTAGTGTGCCAGGTTATTTTATTGTCTTTGACATAATAAACCTGAAATCCGGCAATATTAACCACCACAAATTCATCTCCCAGGTTATCATTAACCCAGCGCATACGTTCCAGATTGGCTTTGAGCTGGTCAATACGCTGGGCAACCGGGATATTCATCTGTTCCAGAGTATCTTTGCCAATGACTCCGTCAGATTCCAGATTATGGCGCTGCTGATATTGTTTTACTGCATTTTCAATACTCTGGGAATAGTGCAGGTCATCAGGATTAATAGCGGCTTTGGGCAGATCAGCGGAAAATTGTAAGCGTGCTTTGATTAAAGGAATTCGGGGGTCGGATATATCCGGTTTAATAGCCTGACCGGAAGGGATAGTTTGCCAGCCGCCAGCGGTTTCAATTTGCCTATAACGGGCCAGAGCGTTTATCAGCCCCTGATAAAAGGGACCGATATTACTGATCTTAATCAGCATTTTTTCCAGTTTGTCTCCGGAACGCAGGGCATAATGCAGTACGGCAATCTGATCAGTAGTGGTAAATGCTCGTCTTAGATTCCAGTTGGGGTCCAGTTCCGCAGGCACCACTTTGCCATATTTCAGGTGATAGGCGAGACGGATTAATGAGTCGGTCAGCAAAATATCCAGCTGGGCTTTTTCCTGATCTGTCATGCGTTTTTGTTTTAACCGGTTAGTGATTTCTGTTTGCAGATAATCTTCCGGGGAAAGCCCAAGCGTGCTGCTTTTTTCAATGTTTTTTAACAAGACATTAATTTTGGCTTGGTTCCAGACTGGTTGATAATCAGTATACAGATAAAAATTTCTAATCATCTGCGGGATGCCGATTTTAGTCTGTCCAATAGTTAACGGCTTATTGTCATCCGTTGTCTGTAATTGTTGTTTAAGGGCATCAGCAACGGAAGCAGATACAGACTGGGTCACTATGATTAATAAAAAAAGAATTGCTAGTGTAAAAAAAGGGTTTAAAACTCTGAATTTCATGTAAGGTGTACTCTTAGGGGGTCTAAATATCACTATTGAGATATTATATTATAATTATGTGATCCGATTCTCGAACGATTATCAATATAAATTGTCTAACTTTCAAGTAAACTACTATAA
>JALSUJ010000377.1:0-6006 GCA_027071355.1 Gammaproteobacteria bacterium
CTATAAATATCCTAAAATTCGTGAGTATTCAACCACTAAAGTTTATACCGCCCGTTTCAGGCGTCCTCGCTATGTACTGGGTTATGTCAATACCAATGTGCTGGTGCGATCCGGACGAACCGATGTGCTGTTAAGTAAAACGGGTTATCTGGATGAAGCGGGACGCTGTCTGGTCATGGTTAGAAAAGTGGCCGGTCGAAAGGTGGTAATGGTCATGCTGGATTCCTATGGCAAACGCAGTCCAGTGGGTGATGCCAACCGAATTAAGCAATGGCTGCTGACGGGTAAGCGGGGCAGGATTTCAAAAATAGCACAGAATTATGAGCAAATGAAAACAGCTTATTATTCGTCCTTAAATTAAGGAGTGCTTAACCTAGAAAAATCAGTTGCCCCCTAATGCACTGTCAGAAGTGCTGAATTCTTATTTTTTTGGTCTGAACGGTTTGATAACATCCTCATTACACTCAAGATAAGGACCTTCTATCAGGTCAATACAATAGGGAACCGCAGGAAATACTGCATCCAGACATTCACGAATAGATTTAGGTTTGCCCGGCAAATTAATGATCAATGACTGGCCTCGAATACCGGCAGTCTGCCTGGACAGGATCGCAGTCGGCACATATTGCAGGCTTACCTGGCGCATCAGTTCCCCGAAGCCCGGCATCATTTTATCACAGACATTCTCAGTAGCTTCCGGAGTCACATCTCTTTTAGCAGGACCCGTACCGCCTGTGGTGACAATTAAACAGCAATCTTCATCATCTGCCAGTGCTATCATGGCATGCTCAATATCTTCCTGAATATCCGCAATGACACGATAAACCGGCTCCCATTCAGAGCTGAGATAATCTTTCATGGTATCAATAATAGCCTGACCGGACAGGTCTTCATAAACTCCGGCACTGGCTCGGTCAGAGGCGGTAATAATTCCAATTTTTGCTTTCATATAGTTTACTCATTAAGTAGCGGTTCAAGTGAATAATCGGTATTATACCAAGTTAATAATTTATGTAACTTATTCAGTATGATTTATCGTTTATAGATTATAGAAACTGTTATTCCGGGGATGCCCAGTATATCCATTTATTACTTTTGAAAAAATTTATAATGAAAATAACAAATATTCCCCGATGGCTTTTCGCTATACTATTATCGTTTATGTTGATGTTACCGGTGTCTGCAAGGGTTTTTGATTTGCCTGATGATCCTCATATTGGTGTGATAGGGGATCCGGATACGCCATTTTATACCCATGCAAAACAGCAAGACACCTTGCTGGATGTGGCACGACGTTATGATATTGGGCAGAATGAAATCTTATTGCTTAATCCCGGTGTTGACCGATGGCTGCCCGGTATAAAGGTAAAAATCTTTATTCCTTCCAGCCGTGTTTTACCTGATACCCCAAGAGAAGGCGTGACCTTAAACCTCCCTGAATACCGGCTGTATTATTTTCTTCCTGACAAAAAAACAGTGGCAACCTATCCGGTCAGTATTGGCCGTCAGGACTGGAATACACCAATAGGAAAAACCCGGATTGTCCAGAAAAAAGCCAACCCAACCTGGACGCCGCCGGAATCTATTAAAAAAGAACATGCTGAAAAAGGGGAGCCTCTGCCCGATGTGGTGCCTGCCGGGCCGGATAATCCTTTAGGCTTATTTGCATTAAGACTGGGAATTCCCGGTTATCTGATCCATGGAACTAATAAACCTTATGGGGTTGGTATGCGAGTAAGTCATGGTTGTGTGCGAATGTATCCGGAGGATATTGAAAAACTGTTTCCGGAAGTTAAAGTGGGATTGCCGGTTTATATTGTTAATCAACCCGTTAAAGTAGGCTGGTGGAACAAAAAAATATATATTGAAGTTCACCCGCAACTGGAAGGGGAAGAACTTCCCTATGAGCAGTTATACGAAAATGCTATGGAGCTAATTCGCAAAGCCTTTTTTAAATATAATTACCAGGCGGAACTGGTCGTGGATGCTGCATCCCTGAAAAAGGCTCTGCAAGAGAAAAAAGGTTTGCCGGTAGCTATTACTAAAATAGTTAGTGAAGATGAGCCGGTCGAAGAACTGTTTTAATTGCCCAGGGACTATTGTCTACAGCTCCCCCATATTTTCCTGATAGGTACATAGTAAATCTTTATTGTTACTGCCGTTTTGTGCCATTTTTTCCAGGGCGGCAATAACATCAATACTGCTATTCTCCATCCCCTGTAATAATTTCAGGGAAGCTTTAAGCTCTTTATTTTGTAATGCATTCAGGGCATCAATACCAGATTTATGCACTTTAATATGAGGCCCTTCAATTTCTTTATAGCCTGAAAGCTGTGAGAAACAATGTCTTCCATCACCTTCGTAATACCATTTACCTAAACGGCACAGGGTATGATCGCTGAAATCTGCCGGGGTTTTGCTGCTTAAGCCCATAAAGACCTTATAAATTTCTAATTTAAAGACCAGATGGTCGACTTTTGCCAGCTCTATAAAACTTCTTAATGATGAAGAAGAAATGGTTTCTTCCATCTGGTGTGACAGCTCAAGCAGTGTTTTCATTTCATTGACTGCTTTTATACCATTAGAACCATAACCATGCGCTTCCTTAGCTACCTGTTCCATAGCTTTCTGTGTTGTTTCCGTATCAGTCTGAATTTTGTCAACAAGAGAGGATATTTCTTTGGTTGCAATATTGGCTCTTTCAGCCAGACCTCTGACTTCATCCGCCACCACAGCAAAACCCCGGCCCTGTTCACCAGCTCGAGCGGCTTCAATGGCAGCATTTAACGCCAGTAAATTGGTTTGTTCTGAAATATCACTGATCACTTTTACAAAACTACCAATTTCATCGGCATGTTTGTTAAGGCCTTTAACTGCCTGAGAATTTTTCTCCGTATCATTAGACATTTTATGCAGGCTATTGGCAATAACAGTAATATTGTTCTGTGTTGCAGTGGATACTTCAGCCGCCTTAATGGCTGTTTTTTTCTCTTCTTTTAAATCAGTCGCCATGGTTTGCAGAGAATTTTGAAAATCACCGAGAGACTGGCTAAATACCTGAAGATTATTAAAAATACCGGTACTTATAATTTGCTGATCTTTACAGTCCTGTAAATCCTGCTCCAGTTGCGCAATACGCTGTTCAGCCTTACTTAATGCCTGCTGAGTGTCCTTGTTTGTTCGCTTTAGTGACTGTAACTCATCCTGAGTATTGTTAAGCTGTTTTTTTATTTTTGATGATAGAAACATAAAAAGGGGTCTCTGGATAAATATATTGGGATTCACTGTATATATCGGATTAAAGTGAAATTTCTTTAAGGTAATTTACGTATTGAAAGTAAAGATAAGGCCTGATACAGGAAAATTAAAGTGTTAACAGGAAAGTTGTGGGGTAAAACGGCCTGGAACATTCCTGTTTCCAGGCCGCTTCAGATAGAACAGTTTATTTCATCATGGATTTTTTAAACATGCGATCCAGTTTGCTATTGGTATCGTTAGCTGTTTGCTCAGCCCGATTCGCGGTCGCTTCAGCCGCTTTGGAACGTTCATTGGCTTCTGCAGCCTGAGTAGAAACATCTTTCATCTGAGCTTTTAGCTGATCCACATCAGCCTGTAATTGAGAATTGGCACAGCCTGTGGCCAGGCCAGCAATAAAGACTACAGCTAGAATACGAGATATACTTTTCATTGGGCGACTCCTTGTTAATGATTGTTGTTTAATGATTTAATTCTTAATAACCAGAATTGTAAACGTTCTAAAAAAAATTAGCTAATTATTATCTTACCACGACAATGGTGCCTATTTTAACCCATTGTTTTAATTGTTCAATCTGGGTGTTGTTCAGAGCAATGCAGCCATGAGTCCAGTTCATTGTTTCATGTATCGTTTTATCTGCAGAACCAAGACCATGGATACCAATCATGCCGCCCAGAGAGGTGTTTTGCGGCGGTACCTGATGGTATTTATGTGCGTTGATTATTTTTTTATAGCTGACCGGTTCCAGCAGGCCCAGTTTGAAAGCCTTTTGGGCATTTTCCTTTGACGGATAGTTAAACCCGAAAAATAGTTTATAACGGCTTTTTTTATTGATCCAGCTAATTTTGTAAGTACCCAATGGAGTAGTGTCATCACCCCGGCGTTTTTTAAAACCAGAGCCATTGCGACCAATAGCTATATTTTTAAACTGAACCAGGCTTACATTGCCCAGTTTAACGTCTAATGTCAGTTTGCTGGTATCCACTAGCAGCCAGATATCTGATTTAGATGCGGCAGCAGATGACAGGCAAATTGCCAGAAGACAAAATAACAGAGTAATAAGACGAAAGTACATAAATAATTAATTATCTTTAAAGTGCAGATGGCGATTAAGATACAACAATAAAAACAGCACCGGAACCCCCATTAGGCTGGCCATGAGAAAAAAATTGGAATAACCAATATTCTCTACAATACTGCCGGAGTAACCACCAATGAGTTTGGGCATTAACGTCATTAAAGAGCTGAAAATAGCATATTGAACAGCAGTAAAAGAAACATTGGTCAGATTAGATAAAAAGGCCACAAAAGCCGCACTGGCCAGTCCTGCCGAAAGGTTGTCGGCAGAAATAACCAGGTACAGAAGGACAATATCATTACCGGCGGAGGCCAGTAACATAAATAATAAGTTGGTTGCTATGGTCAGTACCGCACCCAGAAACAATATTTTCATTACCCCGAAGCGTACAGTCAGAACACCGCCCAGAAAACCGCCGAAAATAGTCATAAACAGGCCGAACGTTTTAACAACAGTGGCAATCTGAGTTTTGGTAAAACCAATTTCCTGAAAAAACACATTGGCAATAACGCCCAGTACAATATCGGAAACCCGATAAAAACCAATAAAGATCAGCAGTATCAGGGCAATTGTTTTGCCGTAGCGGATGAAAAAATCTTTAACCGGGTCAATATAGGATTCAAAAATCAGCTCTTTTTCCACCAGTTTAAAGCGGGACAGGATATAAACCGCCAGGCTGACTGTAATAAAAGAGCCAAGCAGCCGCAGAGCTTCTATGATAAAACTGCTGATGGGTAAGCCTGTCAGGCTAGCCAGAGAGGTTTTGGCTGTTGCAACAGGATTGCTTAATAAGATCATGGTGCTGATAAATATGATTACGCATAACACAAACAGAGCCAGAAATTTTAAATACTGGCGGGTAGTGTGCCGGCTTATATTCAGTTTGTTTCTTTGTGGTTCAGGGATAAGTATCGTTGTTATCACCCCAACCAGCATCAGACAGGCCATGGCCAGATAGGTCCAGTGCCATGCCTCATAACTATAGCTGCCTTTTTCAGAACCCAGAATACTGGCCAGTACCAGTGCTCCGGCACCTGAGGCCAGCATACCCAGACGGTAGCCAGCAATATATGTGGAGGACATTAATGCCTGCATGGAGGCTTCTCCGGATTCAATACGATAAGCATCAATGACAATGTCCTGGGTAGCCGATGAAAAACCCAGAAAAATGGCCGCAAAAGCCATGCTTAGCAGTTGTTCATCACCACTTGAAGGATTGATAAAAGCCATTAATATAATGGCGCTAATCACCATTAATTGTGCAATGAATAACCAGGCTCGTCTTCTACCCAGTGTACGGGTTAAAAAAGGGACGGGCAGACGATCAATTAAGGGTGCCCATAGAAATTTAAAGGAGTAACCCAGAGCAGCCCAGCTGAAATAGGTCACTGTTGAACGCTGGATACCGGCTTCAATTAACCATAGAGATAATGAGGAAAAAATAAGTAATAGCGGTATTCCGGCAGAAAAGCCCAGAAACAGCATGGTAATAACCTGAGGGCGAAGAAAGGATTTGAGACTGTCCTGCCAGCTAATAATAAGGATTTTGGGCATTTAAATAAACAGTCCTTTTTAAACCTGAATTTCAGTTCGAAATCGCATAAGCGAAAGAGAGTAACATATTTAACAAACAGGGAAAATCATCAATTTGTTATCAGAGCCTGTTATTGAT
>JALSUJ010000377.1:6016-7888 GCA_027071355.1 Gammaproteobacteria bacterium
ACTAATGACTAACTACATAAACCTTACGATTCAATTACAACCTCATCCATACCGTGAAACAGCTGGATTTTTTCAATGACCTGGGTCAGCAGAGGCTGTAACTGACGGGAATACAGAAGTTCGCGCTTAATACCTTCCATCCAGCCGAACAGGGAATGGCCTAATTGCTGCTCAGTATGAATATTATATTGCACATCGTGCAGAATTTTCTGGTACTCGCTATGGGTGGGAGCTACTTCCAGTTTGTTAAATACTTCTGCCAGTGCTTCCATAACCGGCAGTATATCCTCCTGCAGTGAGAAATCCGCAGGTGTATAGCTTTTCTGTGCACAAGACACGGCATTGACCCAGATCCGGAAGCTGCATTTTTGCAGGCTGTGATAAAGTGGTTCATCACTGATCAGCAGTATCAGCAGATTTCGGGTACTGGCACGCAGGGCATTATTGCCATAAGTCCATTCACAGGATTTTATAAACTGATATATCCGGATATGCTGCTTAAAATCAGCAGCCTGTAACTGATCCAGGATTAATACCGTCTCCTCACCTTCACTAAAGGCACAGGCCTCACTCATAATGTGGTCAAAATCAGACACTGGGGCTTCTGCAATACCATGTTCGTCTTCACTGGGTGGGATAATAACCTTACCTTCTGCTTCAGTTTTCTGGGTAAAATCATAATAAAACAGATTGGGGTATTCCAGAGCCATAGCCAGAGCATTGGCAAACGCTGTTTTACGCCGGCCTTTATGCCCTTCAACATTAATAGCCCTGATCCCCAGATAATGGCTGTCCATCAGGCAGCGTAACTGGAACTGGTAGTCATCATTAGACTCAAAACCATACTCAGCCATTTTTTGTTGTAAAGATGAAGCCATATTTTCCCCGGTATTTTTTTATTTAGGATTATAGCTATAAAAATGAACATTGGGAAAATATCTTGATGGTGGTCAAGTATCAGGATGAAAAATGTCCTGTCTGTCTATTAACTTTTAAAATATGGTGAGATAATAATTATTCAAATTTTTTGAGAAATAGACTATGAAACCAACTGTTTTAGTATTTTTAACAGCCACTTTAACGACTACATTGTTTTTTTCATCTATATCAATGGCGGGTAATTTTCAGGACAGAACCGCAGCCTGTCGGCTTGAGATTAAAATTATGGGACCGGATCTGCTGGATGAAGACAAGGACTGTATCTGGGTAGAAGATCATAAAGCTGAAATTATGGCCAAATGTAAGGAATGTATGGCAGATTTTGCCCTGATTAAAGAAGCTTCCAGGGGGGATTTTGATTATTAAAGCCAGATATTCTTACGACGTTTAATTTACACTGATAATAGTTACATTATTTTAACCCTTTTTTAACAACACAGCGTCTATACAGGCAAAAGGTTTTTAAAAAAGGAGTTAATAATGAAATACCGTCCTCTTTACGGGATTATTGCACTCAGTTTGTGTACTGTCTCAGTAAACACCTGGGCCCGCATTAAATTAATTACCCTTCCTGTGCGGGAACATATTGAAATTCAACTGGAAAATGAACATACCAGTATTATTGAGGAGGAACGCATCGTACCCTTAAAAAAGGGACTCAATAGTATTGATTTTGCCTGGCATAATACCTCAATAAAACCGGAAACCATTGTTTTTCGAGTATTGCCGGAAAAAGATCTGCAAGCCAATGTCCTTTCAGTCAGTTTCCCTCCCAATGAATCCGCTTTAACCTGGCAGGTGTCTGCCAGTGCTACCGGCAGTGCCCGGGTGCGAATAAGCTATGCCATTAACCGGCTGGACAAACAATATCATTATCTGGCTCAGGTCAGTGCTGATGAAAGCACCATGGATCTATTCCAGTATGTACGGGTC
>JALSUJ010000378.1 GCA_027071355.1 Gammaproteobacteria bacterium
GTAAAAGGAATTTATATCTATGTGTTATTCACTTAAAAAGCAGATGCTTTTATCTATCGCTCTGTATTTCAGTATATTTTCCGCTAATGCTGCTGGTATTGATATGTTAACCATTCCCGGTGAGTTTCAACCACCTGGGATTGTGGGTACCTTCCCCAATGATGCTGAATTTTCTTGGATCAAGCATCGTTCACCGACCAATACAACTTATTTCAGCTGGAATTTTGGGGGCGGTACCGATAGCGGTATTGTTTTTGATCAGCCCCAGGCTTTTAAGGAAATGACCGATGTTTTTATCATGTTTAATCAGCCAGCGGGCTTCTATTCTGTTAATAGCGGACTATCCATAGATGCCGGGCAGACGATTGATATGTCAAACCTGCGTATGAGGCAGGCAGGTAATGATATTGATGTGGGTGGCGGATCAGGCTATGACACTCTGGTGCCACTGGTTGATGATGCCTTGTTATTGGCAGAAGGTCAGAATGGATGGTCTATGGATGCCAGTGGAAGTTATCATTTATTTTATAACACTCGGGGTATTTGTGCTGATTGCGAAATGACGGTTCATTTATATGGTACAGCTGTGTCGGCTGTGCCTTTGCCGGCTTCAGTTTGGTTGTTGGGCTCAGGTTTAATTGGCTTGTTTGGTTTTTCCTGGAGGCGGAATAAACAGCTTGTTTGAATGGCGCTCTATTTAGAGCATTAGAATTGTTCTCCTATTTTTACACCTGAAGGTGTACCTACATACAAGGAAATTGGAAATGGAAAAATCACATTTAGCGAGTAGTGTGGCAATGGTTTTAACTGCTGGTATGAGCACTTCGGCAAGTGCGGAACTGCTGAATTATAGTGTACTCAACTTTGATACGGGATCGGTGACCTGTATATCTTCATGTTCAGCAAATTATGGTGGAATAGCAGGCGTTAGTTCTGGAAGTTATTTTGGTATGGATGCTGACGGTGATGGCAGCATTTCTGTTATTGAAAGAACGGCTATCTCGCAATATAACGGATTAATCGTTGGTACGACTCAGGATGCATCGGGTTCACACACGGGTTTACCTGATGGTACGGAAAGCCCGGACATTGACAATCCCTGGGGTTTTTATGGTAACACGGGTATGCACTATTCAATAAGTCCAACAAATATTTTGAGTGATGATGGTGCAGGTAATGTAACCCTGGATTTTTCCGGATGGGGTATTGCATGGAATGGTATCTCGCGTATTGATATGAGTACCAATGCCTGGGAAGGAAATGCTGAGGGTGTGGCCATAGTCAGTTGTGGCGTGGATTGTAGTGCAGGTGACTCTTATACACTGGATTATTCAGCGGCTATTCCAATTGGTGATCCATCGGGTATTGGTGGTGTTCGATATAATCTGCATCTGGAGGGTACTATATCGGCTGTTCCGGTGCCCGCAGCCGTCTGGTTATTTGGCTCAGGCTTGCTTGGTTTACTTGGTTTTGCGCGAGTGCGTAAGTAGTTGAAACCGAGCAAATACTATTTACCTATTTGCTGAAGTTATGATCAATAGATGGCTTTACATTTCATGCTCAAAATATACGGCCTCTGAATTGAGAATCTACATATGTGCTAAAAATTAATCAGCATCCTCAGTATTTGGTGTTTTTTCGGCAAGTACTTTTCTGCTGGAATTGGGAAAGTAATAAGGTAACGTTAACCCCTCGAATTGGAGAAAACAAATGAAAACATACATAACATCTTTGCTTTATATTAGTCTGTCTATTATCGGCCTGAGCGGTACGGTTCAGGCTGCAAATAATTATACTATTGTCGATATTGGTATTATTGGGCCACCATCTATTGGAGGTAGTATCTATCCAATTGATTACTCCCGTGGAACGGCAATTAACAGTAGCGGTACTGTTGCTGGAAATGGTTATCACCCGGTCAATATTGGCAGTTCAACTGGTTATTATTCTGAACCATGGGGTTACAATCATGCCATTAGTTATTCGAATGGCGTATTGTCAGATCTGGGCGTGCCTGCAGCACCAGAAGGTAATTATGATTATACAGATACCTATGCAAACGGTATTAATGATAGTGGCTGGATAGTAGGTAATACATCATCTCAAAACTCAAATTCAGGTCCTAATCAGGCATTTATTTCTATTGATGGCGTGACAACGGGTTTGGGTACCTTTGCAGGTAATTTCAGTAGTGCCGGTGATATTAATAACAGTAACCAGATTGTTGGGGCTGTAAGTTCAGCAAGTGGTATAACACGAGGTTATATTTTCGACTATAACACAGGGGCTATTGAATATCTGGGGACATTAGGGGGCGATGATAGTGCTGCATCAGGTATTAATGAAAATGGCCAGGTCATAGGGTTGTCGCAAACAGCAAGTGGCGAATATAGTGCTTTTTTTTGGGATAACGGGGCTATGACTGATTTAGGTACCCTGGAAGGTGTGGGTGGAACTCGTGCCAATGGATTGAATGATAATGGCGTTGTTGTCGGTAGTTCTTCTACCGTGTTTAGTGGTAATCACGGATTTGTCTGGACATCTAATGCTGGCATGGTTGATGTAGGTACTTTTGGAGGGGATTTCAGTGAGGCCAAAGATGTTAACAATTTAGGGCAGGTTGTTGGCTCGGCCAGATACGCAGATAATACGAGCGGGGCTTTTATATATGAAAATGGTACATTATTTGACTTGAATACATTAGTGGAGGCGGGAACAGGTTGGCAATTAACCGATGCAGCCGGCATAAATGATCGGGGGCAGATTGTGGGTACAGGTATTACTGCTGATGGCGATGAACATGCCTTTCTGTTAACACCAAGTGCTGTTCCTGTGCCCGCCGCCGTCTGGCTATTTAGCTCGGGTTTACTCGGCTTATTGAGTTTATCAAGAATGCGCAGGAGTTAAACAAGTCGTACAGTGAGTGCTTAATAACTTATACATAAATGTACCCAAAGAGGGTTTAAAATGAAGAATAAAAAAACTTTACTGAAGACTACCCTGAGCATAGCACTTGCTGGTTCTATACATATTGCTCATGCTTTTGACCTCACTGGTACCAGTGATATATTAAGCTTTGATCCGGGTGGTGCAGCGAGTTCTTATGGTGCCGTTACAATAGGCAGTTACTATGGAATGGATGTAAATAGTGATGGCGTGGTGAGTTCACGTGAACGTATTCCCATATCACCTGGTCCATCAGGGGGTATTACATTAGGTGTACTACAACCGGCTTTGGGTAGTCATTCCGGTTGCCCGGATGGTACTGAAAGTCCTGGCCCGGATATGCCGTGGTGCTTCTTTGGCAATACTGGTATGCATCAGGTCACCGGTACCCCTGTGGTTGCTAATGCGGATGGCACATTCGATTTTTCGGGTTGGGGGGTGACCTGGAATGGCATCACCAATATACCTCTGGGCAGTTCACCTGATAGTGATAGTGGTCTTGCTAGAGTGAGTTGTGCTAATACACCTTGTTCGCCGGGTGATGTTCGGAATCTGGATTATAATGCGGTGGTTCCATCTGATGATCCCAGTGGATTTGGAGGGGTGCGCTATGCATTGCATCTTGCCAATATTAGTCAATTTCAGGTTACATCTATTGGGCGAATTAATTTCAATGTAAGTGGTGGCAATATTCAGGAGTGTAATAGTACAGGTGGTAATATGGTTTCAATTCAGCCGGATTACACCATACCTGAAGGTGATGCATTGGCAGGTATTTCCTGGAGTGTAGATAATGCTGTTGTATCACAGTCGGAAACTTTGCAGCAGTTTATGGGGCTTGGTTCCCATCGTATCGAAGTGTCGATTATAACAACTAATGGCCTTACTGGTGCGGCTGCTACCGATGTGCTCATTGAAGATACTACAGCGCCAGAAGTTATAGCGGCTTTTATTGATAAGCGTCGTAGAGTAGAGGTTGCAAGTGTTTCCAATAGAGCGGTGGTAAATATTCAGGCGGAAGCAGTGGATATTTGTGATTCCAACCCGGTTGTTAGTGCAGTCGTTGGTGCGCCGGTTGAAAACGGCGATCTTGTAAGGGCAAATAAACGTAGGGGTGCTGTTATACTTAATACGAGCAGTTTGAGCCTTTCTGCAACGGCAAGTGATGCATCTGATAATACTGGTTCAGCGAGTGCTGTATTAAATATTACTAACTAGAGCAGATGTTATAAGCATCGAGGGATAGTGTTTATGTGCCTCGATGCTTATACTGGATAAAAATATATTATCCGTGAATTAGTTGAATTATTTTTCTGGGCTGTGCCGGGTTTACGGGGACTTCGGCTATTCTGCAAATGCTTTTCTGGCATAATTTCTCAATAGTGTTAACAGCTATCAGCCCCATATAAGATAATGGATATGGTGGATATTCTTGTGGTATAAGATGTGTATAATCAAGACCCGGTCCACGAAGAAGTTTATTCCAATTTAGAATGAAAGTATCACAGCAAGAAATCAACTCAGCTTTACAACTTCATCAATCAGGAAATCTTCCTGCTGCCAGGCAGTGCTATAGGGCTATTCTGCAAAAGCAGGCTGATCACTATGATGCTTTGCATATGTTAGGAGTGCTTAATTTTCAGGAAGGGAATATTGACAGGGCAATTATACTTCTTGATAAGGCGGTTAAAAAAAGAAAAACAGCTGAGGCACTAACGAATCTGGGGAGTGTTTTAACCGCCAAGGGTGATTTGAATAGGGCAAAAAATGCATTTATTGAAGCCATTAAAATTAACCCTAAATTGCCAGTAAGTCATTTTAATTTAGGTAATAGCTATAGGCAGTTAGAAGATTATGATAATGCTATTGCAGCATATCAATCGGCTTTGAAATTAAAATCCGATTATTATGATGCGTTGCATAATATCTCCATTGTTTACCGATTAAGCGGGAATCTCAAAGAGGCAAAAAAGACGGCTTTAAAAGCTATCGCCATAAATCCGAATAATGCAGAAATTCAGTTTAACCTTGCCAGTGTGCTATCCAGGCTCGGTGAAAAAGATGATGCGATTAAGGCCTATTCAAAAACCATAGAACTTGATCCGAATAATATGACGGCCCGCCATTTATTATCGGCTTTAATAGGAGAAACAACAGATAAGCCACCAGCGGAATATGTTGCTGAGTTATTTGATGATTTTGCAGATACTTTCGATGATCAGCTGGTAAACAAGCTTAAATATCAAACTCCGCAGGAAATTTACCATTTATTTACCAATAAAGTAGAGCAGGGTAATAAGTATCGAATTCTGGATCTGGGCTGTGGTACAGGTTTATGTGGTGCCTTATTAGCAGAGCATGCCAGTGAGTTGATCGGCGTCGATCTTTCAGCAGGGATGATAGAAAAAGCTAAAGATTTAAATGTATATGATGCACTTATTGTTGATGATATAGATGGTTATTTAAGCTCAGTTTCACAGGTATTTGATATTATTATTTCTGCTGATGTTTTTGTTTATCTTGGGGCGCTTGAAGATACATTTAAGCAGTGTAAAGATAGGTTGAAGCCAAGCGGAAAATTTATTTTCTCCGTTGAGAAGCACGAGGGTGATGATTATAAGCTTCTGGATACGGGGCGTTATGCACATTCTGCATCCTATATTCGAAAAATAGCAGATAAAGCAGGTTTTGTAGAAAAAGATTTTAAGGCTCTAGTATTAAGAGAGCAGGCAGGAAAGCCAATTAATGGTTTTATCTTTGTGTTTGAGGCAGTAGCTTGAGACATAGGTTTGTTAGTTGCCTGATAATGAATTAGTGTTTTAAATATGTCTAATGCAAAACAGCTACAGCTACGTAAACAACAGGCGATTAAATTAATTAAGCAAGGACGATTGCAGGAGGCGGAAGCTGAATTGGCGAAACTTGCACCTCTGTTACCAAAAGATAAAGTGCTGTGGCGAGAGCTGGGCCGTATCCGCATAAACCAGGGGCGGCATACTGAGGCCATGGAGATTCTGCAGAAAGCGGCCTTATTAGCGCCAAAATCAGCCGAAACATATTTTCTATTGGGCATGGCTTCTCTATCATCAGGACGATCAGTCGATGCAATAAAATGTCTTGAAAAATCGCTCAAACTAGATCCAAAGAATACCGAAAGCCTGATTCAGCTAGGATATGCCTGTACGGGAATTGATAATGAAAAGGCTATTAAGACTTTCCAAAAGGTAAAGCTTCGCCAGGCAGATAATGTCGCTGCAGCCTCAGGGTTGGCTGGTGTTTATACTTACCAGGGAGATATAGAGTCCGCATACAAGATTTTAATGCCGTTCTTGCACCAACAGCCAGTTAATATAAAAATTGCCATTGCTTTTGCTGATATCGCACGTCCACTTAAAGAAAGTGACAGAGCCATTGATTATCTGAAGGCTGTATTAACGGGCAAACATAATCTTGTTGATCAGCGTAGGGTGTATTTTTCATTAGGTAAGCTGTATGATCAACAGGGAGAATATGAGCAGGCTTTCAAGCATTATAAGTTGGCAAATAGCACCTTTAGTCAAAAATATAATCCATCACAGGATGCGGCTTTTTTTAATGGAATAATATCGGCCATGACGCGAGATTTTTTTGATGCGACACCGCGATCCGATATTATGGATAAGTATAAAAAGATAATTTTCATTGTTGGAATGCCGCGATCCGGGACGACGCTTATTGAGCAAATATTATCAACCCGAAAATCAGTATATGCGGCAGGCGAGCTTGGGGAAATAGGGAATATTGCTGCGTCAATACCGGTTGAAGTGAACGATCTAAAGGGGTACCCACATTGTTTGCAGAAGCTGGATACAAATATACTGAATAAATTGTCTTTACAATATCAAAAGGCTATTGGAAAGCTATCTCCTGAAGGAGCAGATATAGTAATTGACAAAATGCCAGATAATTTCCGCTTTTTGGGTTTTATACAACTGCTATTTCCAAATGCTAAAATTATTCATTGTAAGCGTGATGCAATGGATACTGGCTTGTCCTGTTATTTTCAAAATTTTGCCGGCGGCCATCTCTATTCAAATGATTTATATAATCAGGGTGTCTATTATCGTATGTATGAAAAGTTAATGGAGCACTGGAAATCGACACTGGATATACCTGTTATGGATATTAAATACGAAGACTTAATAGAAAATCCAGAGGGTGTCAGCAGAAATTTGATGTGCTTCTGTGAACTGGAATGGGATGCCAGTTGCCTGCGATATTTTGAAAATACAAGCAGTGTGGTAACAGCCAGTTTTGACCAGGTTCGGCAGCCTATTTATAATCGTTCTGTTGGTCGCTGGAAAAACTACCAGAAGTTTTTGGAGCCTCTGGAAAAAGGCTTATCTGTATAGTAAAAATTATATAGTTTTCTTTATGAAACTGTTTTTATATGTATGCCAGTTCTTTTCAATGCAATATTGCTAATAATGTGTTGTAGTTTTTTATGGGCTGCTGTTCCTACAAGATTTTTTGTTTCACTATGGTCATTTTCTCTGTCTATAATTAAGTAGATTTCACTTTCGGAGTTTATACAAACTTTCCATTTGTCTGATACCAACATTATTTCTTTTTTGTATTCAGATAATACCCAATTACGATGGGTATTTTTTGGGTTTTTAATAATTGAAATTAGAGATTTACCACATTGATTGTATGTAATTTTTCCACCTGCAAGGTCTACCAAAGTTGGACCAACATCCATTAGTTCTACCGGGTGTTTATACTCCTGAGATAAATTTTTATTTTTTCTCATTTCTGGTGTGCTTATAATAAGGGGTATTCTAACAGCACCGTCTAAGAATACGTCCTTATAAAATAATCTATAATCTCCATTCATGCCTCCATGATCTGCCGTCAATACTATAGTTGTATTATCCATTTCTTCTCTGTTACTTAC
>JALSUJ010000379.1 GCA_027071355.1 Gammaproteobacteria bacterium
CCTCACCGGCGGTCACGAGGAAAGACCGGTAATTGACATTATGCGCCGGGACAGACAAAAAATACCGGTGGGGTATTCATGGGCCAGGCTCAATATGCCCGAGGGCTGCGATGACTGCCGGGTATACACCTTACAGGATCTAAGCCGTATCAGGGAGATGGAGGACAAGATAAAGCAGAGTGAAAAGATGGCGGCCATCGGCGAAATCGCGGCCGGGATTGCCCACGAATTCCGTAATCCTCTCGCCGCTATTTCCGGCGCCGCCCAGGTTCTGGAGCAGGATGCCAATACTGAGTCCGGCAACCGGACTCTCCTTAAAATAGTCCTGCGCGAAAGCCAGCGTTTAGAAAGCAAGATCGGTAATTTTCTGCAATTTTCCAAACCGGCGCGGCCGGAGCCGCAATGGCTGTCTTTGAGCGGAGAGATAGCGGAAAGCCAGGAGATTTTAGGGCGGGGCGGTCGTTTACCGGCTACCTGCCACTTAGAGACCGAAATCCCCGCCAATCTGGAATGCTGGGCAGACCCATATCAATTCCGCCAGGTACTGATCAACCTCATCCACAACGCCTGCCTGGCCCTTGACGAGGAGGAGGGTATTATCACCATCCGGGCCGCTGAAACCGAGGGCCGGGATGGAAAGACCGTAACCGAAATTATGGTAAGCGACACAGGATGCGGCATGGATGAAAGAACGGTAAAGCAGATTTTCACTCCCTTCTTCACTACGAGAGAGGCCGGAACCGGGCTGGGATTGGCAATCGTCCGGCAGATTGTCGAGGGCCATGGCGGTCGGATAACGGTGAGCGCCAAAGCGGGTCAAGGCTCCACCTTCAGTATTGAAATGCCGCTGCCCTCCATCTCGGAGTCGGCGCTTTCCTGAATGGTTGCGGTTCCGAGTTCCGGGTAATTTGTTGCCTTTGCCGCCAAGTAACAAATTATAGTACCTATTTTTCTATGACAGGATGTTTTCTTTGTTTTTTATCCAGTTGTTCCTGTTAATCCCGTCTAAACGAATAAGATACTGTCTTGAAAGTCAATAATTATTCCCCATTTTTTTAGTGTTAATTTTTAACCCAAACTAAAGCGAGATTAGTATTTGATTAAACACTAATCTCGCTTTAGTTTTATTCGCTGATAGAACCTAGGGCTTGCTCCAAACCCCGAAGTATTTATGAACTAATGATAAGTATGTTAAAATTATCTCCTGGTACAGGTGAGAAGTGCCGCTGGCTATAAACGATGATAAGGGGCAGGCTTGTAACGGCTTGCCTTTTATTTTTGATAACATGGATCAAACACCTCTCCTGATTTCAAAACGCCATAAGATAATACCATTAATTTTCTCATGACAGCACACAACGCCACTTTTTTTGGAGTACCTTTTTTAAGGATTCGCTCATATAAGTCCTTCATTAGCGGGTTATGTTTTTTAGCAGCTATAGCTGGCATATATAAACTTTTGCGTAAATATTTATTCCCCATTTTTGATAGGCTTGACTTATCGACTGATGTTCCAGACTGTTCTATATGAGGATTTAATCCAACATAACTTGTTACTTGTTTAGCATTGCTAAACAAAGATATATCGCCAATATAAGCTAAAATAGACCAGGCCGTCTTTTCTCCTATCCCACCAATGCTAGTAAGTAAGTTAACTTGTTTCTGTAACTTACTATCCTGCTTTACTATGTGCTGGATCTCCTTTCTGACAGAAAGGATTTGTTTTTCTAATAAACGAATAACCACTTTAATTGAACTCCTGGCTACTTTATTTAGAGATACACCTAAACGATTCTGTTCTTGTGTTATCAGCTTGCTGAGTTGCTCTAAACGTGTATTTAGAAATTGTAAAGCCTCATAGGCTTCACCTTTTGGTTTAAATAAAATTTTCTCAGCTTTTCCATTATCGTCAAGGTGCTTGCAATACCTTGCAATACTCATTGAATCAGCTTTGTCAGTCTTATTGCGAGACATTTCCATTTTGGCAAAATGATTTGTTTTAAGGGGATTTGCTACAATAATTTTTTTATCCTGTTTACTTAAATATTTGGCTAGTTTAAGTCCATAAATACCCGTCGCTTCCATGCAAAACAAAGTGTCACTTTTAAATGATTTAATCCATTTTAGTAAAGATTTAAAGCCTTTAAAATTGTTTGAAAATTGCTTATGGTTATAAGAACCATTAATCATAACGGCCACATCAAAGGTATTCTTAGAAATATCTAGTCCAATATAAAGCATAACAAAGTCCACATTTTAAGTTAGAATAATTAA
>JALSUJ010000380.1 GCA_027071355.1 Gammaproteobacteria bacterium
GATATAAGAGCAGATAATATTACCAAGACAGGGTTGAAAAATGATAATGGCTGGCAGGTTGCCGGACGTTACAAAACGGGGCCTTTTTCGGTTGCAGTATTATATGAAGATGTTTCAAATCTGGGTTTAGGTAAAAACACTTATATTAACGGCATCTATAAAATTGGTAAAACCCGGTTAATTCTTGCCTACGGTAAAAATACTGATAATCTTGTTTATAACAAGGATGACTACAAGGACTACAGTATCGGCGCAAAATATAATCTGGGCAGAAAATCAGAACTCTTTGCAGCCTATAATGACCGCAAGAATGATACGACAAACAATAAAGATCTTGCCTCTATTACCGTTGGTATGAATATCAAATTTGGTTATTAGAGTCGCTTCAACAGGTACCCTTAAAATTCTCGCGAACAAACTTAGACTCCTGCGAGGTTTTCCCCCGGCTTATGCCGGGGTTTTTTATAAGGTTATTTTATTATGCAAGGTGTTACATGCCAGGGTTGCCACATGCCAAAAAACTCTCATAAATTTAAAGGCATTCATAATCCAGAAATGCACATAAAGGACTTGGTATTCAGGTAGCAGGAGCTGCTGCTGATGGTGGCGTACTCACCGCTATCAACCGGAAAGCAGGACACGCCCTGACAACATATATCACTCCACGCATTTCCCTGCACATCCATTCAGAATGGTGATAATATTAAATCTATAGAATATATGTTTGCTCGAATACAAAACAAACCGCGTTAATAAATCAGGCAAGAAATAATAGTTTTCACAGCCATTATGTTCTCTAAAAATGTTCTCTATAAATGTTCTCTATAAATATACTTGTTCAAGCCGGGAAGGTTCCAATGAAGCATGTAAAAGAATATATTAGCCCTCTGCTACTGATGTCAGTGCTGCTACTATTAACTGCCTGCAACCAGCATCAGCATACAGATAAAAATAAATCAGATAGTATTCCCAGGTCTGAAACTCCATCATTATTGTTTGCTGTACACCCCTATGATAACCCCAGTAAGCTAATGGCACGTTTCCAGCCATTATGTCTTTATCTGAGCAAACATCTTAAGCAGAAGGTAAAACTAAGCCTGGCAAGTTCTTATGGTGATCAGATTCGTAAAATTTCACAGGGCAAGGTAGATCTGGCTTATATGGGACCAACACCGTATCTACGAGCGCATGATAATTATCTGAAGAATGCAAAAAAAAACATTACAATTATTGCAGGCGAGAATCAAAATGGTAAAGCCAGTTATTTAAGCGTGCTGATTGTGAAGAAGAACAGTCCGATAAAAAAGGTTGCTGACCTCAAGGATCATACAGTTGCGTTTGGTGCCACACGGTCATTTGGCAGTTATTTTATGCCACGATCCATGTTGCTGGATGCAGGATTACAACTTCATGATTTAAAAGATTATGAATTTCTTGGTCGCCATGAAAGAGTAGCACTGGCAGTTGTTCATGGTGATTTCGATGCCGGTGGCTTGAGAAAAGATATTGCTGATCGCTATCTTGGTCGAAAACTGAGAATTATTGCCTATTCACCACCATTACCACCTCATGTTATTGTTGCCAGACCCGGGCTTGATCCTGATATTATACATAAGATCAAGAATGCATTATTGCACCCACAGGCAGATGCTAAAGATGCACTAAGGGCTTTTTCCATGGAAGGCAAGTCAACTTTTACCCCGGTTAAAGATAGTACCTTTAATTTTGCACGTGACATTGTAAAACGTATGGAGATAGCTCAAAGCAGACCTGCACAGTTACCATGAAACGACCATTACCCTTATCTACGTTTATCACACTTAATGTAGGCGGTGGCCTGCTTATTCTGACACTTGTTCTTGGTGTAATGATCCAGCAAGGTATCAGCCGACTACTCAATGACACACAGTATGCAAGAGCAGATGCACTGGCCAGACAACTTGCTATCGTTTCACTGGATGCAATAATGGTTTATGATTATGGCACACTTGAACGTTATGTCCGTGATCTTTCCAGCCAGCCTGATTTACTGTATCTGAAGGTACAGCGAGATGATGGTGAAGTTCTCGCAGAGGCAGGAACAGAGCCGGGAATACACAACACACATAATGTAAGTGCAACCCACCCCATCATGTTTGGTAAGCAACAGCTGGGTACAATTACTGTCAGTTACGACCTTAGCCAGTCTTATAAAACAATGCTACAACTCAGTCTTGACGGTCTGTTAGGTGTTTTTATTCTTGCATTAATCTATTATTTTCTGCTAAAGCGTTT
>JALSUJ010000381.1 GCA_027071355.1 Gammaproteobacteria bacterium
TCACCATCCTGTACAATATAATCTTTACCTTCTATACGCAGCTTGCCTTTTTCTTTAGCTCCTGCCTCACCCTTGAATTCGATAAAATCATCATAGGCAATCACTTCCGCACGAATAAAACCCCGTTCAAAGTCGGTATGAATAACGGCTGCAGCCTTAGGCGCTGTTGCTCCCACAGGAATTGTCCAGGCACGAACTTCTTTAACTCCCGCGGTAAAATAGGTTTGCAGATTTAGTAATTGATAACCCGCACGAATGACTCGGTTTAAGCCCGGTTCTTCCAGACCCAGATCTTCCAGAAATTCTTTCAGTTCCTCTTCATCAAGTTCAACCATTTCTGCTTCAATAGCGGCACAAACACTGACAACGCCGGAACCTTCCTTCTGTGCATATTGTTTAACCTGATCCAGATAGGCATTGTTTTCAAAACCATCTTCATTCACATTAGCAATATATACAGTAGGCTTTAAAGTCAGCAATTGCAGATCACGGATTTCCAGTTTTTCATCATCACTGAGATCCAGAGTCCGGGCTGTTTCCCCTTTTTCCAGATGATCCTGTATTTTTTCCAGTAGATTTTTTCTACCAAGGGCTTCCTTATTACCGCTTTTGGAATTTTTTACGGCTTTCAGGTGTGCTTTTTCAACGCTTTCCAGATCCGCCAGAGTCAGTTCGGTATTAATAATTTCAATATCGTCTATGGGGTCTATTTTTCCGGAGACATGTACAATATCTTCATTTTCAAAGCAACGTACTACATGGGCAATGGCATCAGTTTCGCGGATATTAGCCAGAAATTTATTACCCAGACCTTCACCTTTTGAAGCACCTTCGACCAGTCCGGCGATATCAACAAATTCCATGGAAGTCGGTAATATACGCTCAGGTTTTACAATACCTGCCAGAGCATTTAATCTGGGATCTGGCATAGGCACTATGCCTACATTAGGTTCTATAGTACAAAACGGATAGTTTTCAGCCTGAATACCGGCTTTGGTCAGTGCATTAAAAAGAGTTGATTTACCGACATTTGGCAGACCAACAATTCCGCATTTAAATCCCATAATTATTTCTCTATTGGTTTATTTTGTGTGTAGTTGATTCATGGCTTTTTGTAAATCACCACTTAAAATTAGTGCCAGTGAATCCAGCGATTTGTCTATTGCTGACTCTATTAGTTCTTTGTCAGTTGCGGGCGTTTTACCCAGTACATAACCAACCACCTGTTCTTTGGAACCAGGATGCCCAATACCCAGCCGTAAACGGTAAAATTCTTTACTGCCTAACTGGTTAATAGTATCACGCAAACCATTATGCCCGCCATGTCCACCGCCTTTTTTTAATTTAACAGCACCGGGCTGCAAATCCAGATCATCATGGACGACTAGAATCTGTTCCGGTTTGATTTTGTAGAATTGCGCCAGACGAGCTATAGACTGACCACTACGATTCATATAATTCATGGGTTTTATTAGCCAGACGGTATTTAAAGCACTGTTTAGCCTGGTAATTTCAGCAAAAAACTTAGTTTCTTTTTTTAAAGATAGATTATATTGATAAAGTAAACGGTCAAGGAACCAGAATCCGGCATTATGGCGTGTTTTTTCATATTCGTTACCGGGATTACCTAATCCTGCAATCATTTTAATTGTATTATCAGGCATATATTTTTTCAGGTGTTTTTAATAGGGACTACTGTTCTTTCAGATGGTAAGATAAAAGCCCGTCCCTGCAGGACGGGCTTTTATCCTGAATTAAGCGCTTTAGGCGTTAAATTAATTCAGGTTTAAGCCTGAAGATTATTCTTCTGACTCAGTTCCCCCTTCTTCTTCTTCTTCGATTTCATCTTCGGATTTTTCGCCACGAGGAGTATGAATAGATGCGATAGCCTGATCATGACCTTCACCCTGAGACATTATAACGCTGGAAACACCTTCAGGTAATTTCAGTTCAGTTAAGTGTATTGACTCACCATTATCCAGATCAGTCATATCGACTTCAATATATTCCGGTAAATTTTCTGCCAGACAGGATACTTCAATTTCTGTCATCAGGTGAGCAATCAGACCACCGGCTTTAACACCTGCACAGTTTTCTTCGTTAACAAAATGTAATGGTACATTCACATGCAGAGCCTGTGTGGAATCAAAACGCTGGAAATCAGCATGCATTATCTGCACTTTAGAAGGGTGACGCTGCAGATCTTTAATAATAACATTTTCGGTATTACCATCCTTAACATCAATAGACAGGATGTGTGAGAAAAAAGCTTCATCTTCACAGGCATGCATAATATCATCATGTCTGAAAGCCAGCATGGTTGGCTCTTTATCCGCACCGTATATAATAGCAGGAACTTTACCAGCATGACGCAGGCGGCGGCTCGCACCCTTCCCTGTGTCAGTTCGTAGTTCCGCAGCAAGAGTAAAAGTTGCACTCATTGTTGTTTCTCCAAAGTTTAAAATTAAACGCTCAGCTACTTAAATTGTTATAAATACAATTTAAGTAGCTGAGCGTATGTTTCTGTCACCGCGACCAATGACAGGATGAACGAGAGTTAATGTCCTCTCACCCCAACCTGCTCCCAAAGGGAGAGGATGAAATTCTAATCCATATACAATGAGCTTACCGACTCTTCACGGTTAATACGCATCATTGTTTCACCTAAAATCATCGCACTGCTGAGCTGGCGAATTTTAGTGCATTTTTCTGCTTCTGGTTTCAATGGAATGGTATCGGTTACCACCAGATGATCCAGCACCGAAGCATTTAAATTGTCTATCGCAGGACCTGATAATACCGGATGGGTAATATAGGCCATAACCTTGGCAGCACCGTGTTCTTTCAGAGCTTCAGCAGCCTTACATAAGGTGCCTGCGGTATCGACCAGATCGTCTACCAGTAAGCAGGACCGTCCTTCAACGTCCCCGATAATATTCATAACTTTTGCCACATTAGCCTTGGGCCGACGTTTATCAATAATAGCAAGATCGGCATCATCCAGTCGTTTAGCCAGTGCCCGAGCTCGAACCACACCACCAACATCCGGCGATACTACCATTAGATCCGGATATTTCTGTCGCCATATATCACCCAGAAGTATGGGTGAAGCATAAACATTGTCCACCGGGATATCAAAAAAGCCCTGTATCTGATCCGCATGCAGGTCAACGGTTAATACCCGATTGATCCCTACGCCAGAAATCATATTGGCAACCACTTTAGCCGTAATTGCCACCCTCGCTGAACGAGGGCGTCGATCCTGACGGGCATATCCAAAATAAGGAACGACTGCGGTAATACGTCGGGCCGAAGCACGACGCATGGCATCCCCCATTACCATCAGTTCCATCAGATGATCATTTGCCGGCTGACTGGTTGGCTGAACTATAAATACGTCTTTACCACGTACATTTTCCATCAGTTCAACCATGATTTCACTATCACTGAATTTGTCGACGTAAGCCTTACCCAAAGGTAAATTCAGATGTCTGCAAATATCTTTTGCTAGTTTCGGGTTGGCATTCCCCGAAAAAACCATCATGTCTGAATCGGACACTGCTTTTTCCCCAGTGGAAATAAATTAAATTATAACCATTCTAGCAAATTTTATCTAAAAAGCCTTGTAACTACCCAGCGTATTTATCTTTACCCTCATTTTGTTAATAAGAGAGTGCGTTATTTTCGTACTTGCATGGTCATATATTTATATATGCTCACATTCTTCGTGCGAAAAGGCCTTGAACTCAGACAAAATATAAACACGCTGAATAGTTACTCAAGCTTTACTATATCTGTATTTCTAGTCTTATTTGTCAGGCTGAATATTCTAAGAATTCTTAGTTAGCCCTGAGCCAGCAAAAATTGAGTAATCAAATTCTTGTCTGTAATTAGAAGTGGCTGGGCCGGCAGGATTCGAACCTGCGCATGCCAGGATCAAAACCTGGTGCCTTACCGCTTGGCGACGGCCCAACAATAACCGAACATAATATGTTTCCAACGTTTAGTTTTTACATATCAGGTAGTCAACTTTAGTGATAGAACCTGCATACAATACTAAATTCTATCTAAAAATGACGCCTTGCCAAAAAGGTGGGTGGATTATACGCTGAAATTTTTTATTTGTCACACCCAAAAGTTAAATTTTTTAAATTTTTTTATTTTTTCATTATATCTGCTCTGAGGGTTTCAGGAAGACTGAGCCGCTTCTGACAAATTAATTTTTTAAACCACTGAATATAAAGGCGAAATATTGCAGCCCTGAGCATAAAAGCCCTGTAAGTTTTGTGCTTTCTGATCTAGAATTTTTTGCGCTTCGGATTCTGAATCAACTGGAGCAAAGACGCAAGCTCCTGTCCCAGTCATTCTTGCCGTAGCGAACTGACTCAGCCATTGTATCGCTTCTGCCACTTGAGGGTATTGCCGACAGACAACATCTTCACAGACATTGTGACCTTCACCCGCTAAAAAGCGGGTAATATCCAGTGGGGAGCAATCTCTTTTCAGGGCATCAGAGGCAAAAATTTCGGCAGTAGAGACGGAAACTTGCGGGATCAGTACCACATACCAGGGTTCATCCAGCTGTACCGGTGATAAATCTTCCCCAACACCTTCAGCCCATGCCGCATAGCCATGAATAAAGACGGGAATATCAGCTCCCAGCTTTACCCCCAGACGAGCCAGTTCACCCAGATCCAGATTCATATTCCAGAGCTGGTTCAGAGCCACCAGAGTTGTTGCAGCATTACTGCTGCCGCCGCCCAGACCTCCGCCCATTGGTAGTTTTTTATTAATTCGAATACTAATCCCTTTGGGACGAGTGGATATATTCTGTAATAATCGTGCTGCACGTACAACCAGATTATTTTCCTCTGCAACACCTTCCAGAGGGGTTTCCAGTACAATATCTATATCATCCCGCAGGGCAAAGTTCAGTTCATCGGCATAGTTTAGAAACTGAAATACTGTCTGTAATTCATGATAGCCGTCTTCACGTTGACCGGTAATATGTAGAAAACGGTTAATTTTGGCAGGTGCCAGCCAGGTTTTATTCAAATGTATTAATCCTTATTTTAGAAGCTGTTGACTAAGTCAGCGTCAGCATAATTGTGCGTTTTAAAGTGTATTATAACGCTAGTGCCTGCTCAGCCAGTAACCACTGACTGATAATAATTTTAATTTTCAGGTCATTTTTGGTCGCGATTATTTTTTTTGGTAATGTTTGCTCTCCAACCGGTAGCCATTTAGAATATTGAATATGCCAGCCCTGCTGTACAATCTCGCTGATCTGACCTGCAACATTATAATGGAATTTTGCAGCTATATCAGGTTCTGCCACTCCATACAGCCAGTAATGCAGAGACCTGACCGGAAAGACCCAGCCGGTTTCCTGTAAAATAAGTTGTTCCAGGTTATTGCTGCTACGTTCTATGGATGGGGTTTTCAGGAGAATATCTGGACCTATCTGACTGATCTGTAATTGGGTTTCTCCCAGCGGCCCGGTAAAACGGATTTTAAAATCATTAGCCTGTTGAATCCAGCTAAAACGGGCATACCAGTTTTCTTCTCCCCGAATAGCACTAATACGACCATTGGCAGTCCACTTCTCAGGAATAGACAGCTTTGCTACAGAAAGCTCTGGAATTATATCAGCAGAGGGTGGAGTTTTTGTTTGAGTGGTCGTACAGGCTGAAATAAAGACCAGGATCAGACATAATCCGGCATATAAAAAAGAACGTAATGACATTTATTTCAGCTTTTATTTAAGATAACGGCCGGTTGTACTGACCAGCACCTGATGTTGCGGGTGTTTTTTTAACGCCTTCTTCCAGATAACACGCGCTTCCTGCGTCTGTCCTAACACCCAGAGTACTTCACCATAATGTGCTGCAATTTCAGGGTCCTGATCCTGATCATAGGCTTTTTTCAGATATCCAACCGCTTCCTTAGCCCGGCCAAGTTTATATAATACCCATCCCATACTGTCCAGTGTAGCAACATCTTCAGAATCAATCTTCAGGGCTCGTTCTATATATTGTAGAGCTTCCTGATAGCGATCAGTTCTATCAGCCAGAGTATATCCCAAAGCATTAAGAGCCTGATTATCTTTAGGATTTTCTGCCAGAATAGTGTGCAGATCCTTTTCCAGTAAATCAATGCGACCAAATTTTTCTGCCAGCATGGCCCGACCATAAAGCAGATCATGATCATTGGGTGACAGGCTCAGGGCCTGAGTATAAATCTCATAGGCTTTTTTATAATCTTTTGCCTGAGCATAAATCTCAGCTTTTATCTGCAGAATATCTTTGCTTTGCTTACTATTATTGGCCTGAGGATGATCCAGCAGCTTAAAGGCCTGATCAAATTTTTTCTGCTGCGAATAGACGACTGCCAGTCCAAGCCATGCTTCAAATGTATATCGGCCATGTTTAACCCGTTTAAACCAGGTTTCTGCTTCAGGGTAATTTTCTCGTCCAGCTTCCAGCTGTCCTATAAAATAGGCCGCTTCGCTGGCATATAAACGATAGCCATACAAACGCTCAAGATAATCTCTGGCATCATCCAGGTGCTCAATTTCTATGGCCAGCAGACTGATGGCAAACAGTACTTCCGGTTTCAGGTCCTTATCTGCCAGACGTTTGATCTGAATATCTGCTTTTTTGTACTCTTTAGTGCTTACCAGCATACGAGCCAGTTCCAGTCGCAAGCTGATATTATCAGGTTGTTTTTTTACCAGTTTTTCTAAAACAGCAATGGCTTCCTGAGGCCGTTTCTGCTTTTTCAGCAACTGAATTTTAAGCAGACTGGCATCCAGATAATCCGGCTTAAGGGTCAGGGCTTCATTAATATGCCGCTCAGCTCCTGCCATATCACCCAGCTTAAAAGACAGTTTAGCCTGGTTCAATTTCACAACCGGGCGATCTTCATGACCCTTTGCCAGTTGCGCAAACAGAGTTTGCAGGCGTTCCGGATCTTTAATAGTATCCAGCAGCCCCACTGCTCGTTGAAAGCCTTCATTAAAATTTTCACTCAGAGTGATTATTTTTTTAAGATAAATCATAGCCTGCTTATCCTGTTTCCTCGTTAACAGGGAAGAGGCATAAATCTGCTGTACATCAAGATTATCAGGCTGAAGCTCAGACCAGAGCTGTACAGCTTTAAAGGTTTGTTCATCATTTTTGGAAAACAGGCTAACACGAGTTGCCTTTTTTGCCAGGCGGCTGTCACGTGTCTGCCGGGCAGCCTGATAATATTTTTTAAAAGCCAGATCATAGTCCTTACGCTGTACGGCTATTTCAGCCAGCATAAGGTCATAGAGTAAACCACCGGTCAGTTCATTAACCGGAAGACCTTGTACAGTCTTGCTGTCTGCGTTGTTTTTAGCTGCACTCTTTTTATCTGCATTGTTGTCTGCATTGTTGTCTGCCGATGTTGATTTTGTGGATATTGAGACATCTTTCTGTACAGTATTTTGCTGCTCAACTTCATTCTCCGGGGTGCTGGATACCGAGGCACAACCGCTAAAGTTGATACTGGAGGCAATGACTAGCAACCATACCAGAGACGGATTTTTTATTACTTTAGTAAATAGCTTAAAAGGCATTTTTTCTCCAGACATTTTTGTGCAAACTTTTTCTCCAGGTAATGATCTTGCTTGAATTTCTTATTATTAGAGTTTTTTTTATTAACTTAGTTCCAGCTCATTCATCATCAACAATTTTAAGTTTATACCATAATGATAGTCAATTTGACTAAAATTTGTATTAAAATGCGAGAGAGCTTGAGTTTTGGGTAAAATTTACGCAAAATGCTCTGTTTACATCAGATAATTAGAGATTCCTTTTTCAGGTATTATTTTAT
>JALSUJ010000382.1 GCA_027071355.1 Gammaproteobacteria bacterium
GGGGCTACTCACTGCCCGTATTTCAGCTTTACTAGAAAGCCATTGTGAGCACTCTCTTGCAATGTAAACCTGATTAAGTTGGTTTTTGAAACGCAGTTCAAATGAATCACCCGTAAGTGAAACAAAACCTGCACACGAATCATCACTGTTAACGGGGTTCTGACTTAGGAGAAGGCGTAAACCTCTGATGCTTTTTAATTCCTTTTTAAGAGATTCAAAGCCATAAATTGAAAATAAACCAGAAATAACAGCTAATTTCGAGCCGCCAACAAGATGTTTGCGAAGTTCATCACCAACTTTTCCATTTTTCTTATTATCAAGTAACATTTACTTATATTTGAGTTGTGGAACGTGTAAAAGCAAAAGATCCACTTTTGAAACAACAGATCACATAATATTCTTATCTATCATAGACATATTCATATTTCAGGTATACTACACGGGATGACTTTGTATGGAAATGTGTTCTAATAGACAACTTGCAGAAGCACGTTTGAATGTTACAATTTTTCAGGCCTAATTAAAGGTAACCGCATGAATATTTCAATTCGACTTCGACTCCGGGAACCCCTTCTATATACTATCCTATTGATTTATTTGAAATATTCCTAATAAGGAATGCGAAATACCCCTTGAAGTACCAACCAAAACTCAAGAGTAACGTATAAACTAAACAATTCATCATCAACTATTCGAATTCAGAATTCAATTAATTTCATAATCCGGATTTTGAATCCAGTCAATTCGAATTTAATCGAAAGCAAATAATTCGAAAACCGGGTTCAGGTTGCTATGACAAATGCTCAAGGTAATTTCACCTCCTACCTAATTTTTCTTTTGAGCAGTGTACGACTCTGTTGTGTTTTTTGTCAACCTTGAATATGACTTGCCCAGTGGGTGGATAATGATTCTGTTCGCTTTGTTGCACTCATGATTTATCTCCTGTTTGGTCTGGAAATGTATTATTCAGGGTGTCTGAGATGATGACTAGTAGGTGGATTTATTGGCGCTTACATCTGATATTAATGTAGTCTTTTACAGTCCACTAAATGATCTTTCAACTTATCCCGCTTCACATCAACATGAGAGTTATTCTTATAATACAGACAACGCTTAAACCCCTTTTTATTATTGAATAACAGCTTCCAGTACGCGACAGGATAAGCAATACCTGATTTTCTCATCCTCTTTAATGGTGATTGTCCATAAACGACACCGTTGATAACTGTAACTTGACCGAGCTTAGTCGCTATTAATCGTTCATATCGCTCAGCTTTACTCCAGGTTCGCCTGTTAATTTTATAATACTGTGGAATAATATTTGCCATTGAATAAACCGACTTTAACGAATGATAGGAATAATCAAAGTCTGCATCAGGTGCTAAATGTCCACGGTCTGCATGATACTCATTATGCGTATAATCCCCTGGGTAAGTTCGGTACTTAATCGGAATAGATTTATCTGGATAGAAGCGAGGACGTTTTTTTATATTTCCAACATTAACCATTGAGCCATTCAACGTGTAAGCAACATAGTTAGCGCCTTTCGCTTTATAACTATAACAAATCGTATAGAATGTTTTATCGAGTACCTGATCGCAATTTTTGCTATTGATAAAAGTACTTATTTTGATGGGTGACGCACTGACCAGTGCGCTCGATAACAACAAAAACAGGAAGAATAAATTTCGCATTACAAAACTATTTCCTGTTATCGGTCATTGTTGATAGAAAAAGTGAAAAACAACGGCAGTAAGCACTGCAAAAAGCAATTCACTATCAACCCCCCTGTTCATTGAGAATACGATACTTTTTACACCCATCCTCATCGCCTTTATCACAGGCCCTACCAAATAATGCTTTAGCTTTAGACTTATCCTGACGCACACCGGTACCTTTGGCATACATCACCCCAAGATTGAAACACCCCCTTGCATTCCCACCCTCACAGGCTTTTTTATAGATCTGAGCCGCTTTGTGCCTATCCTGACGCACACCGGTACCTTTTTCATACATCATCCCAATATTGATACACGCCAGTGCAACCCCAGCCTCACAGCCTTTTTTAAAGAGCTGAATCGCTTTGTGCCTATCCTGACGTACGCCGGTACCTTTATAATACATCATCCCAAGATTGTTACACCCCTCTGCAACCCCAGCCTCACAGCCTTTTTTAAAGAGCTGAGCCGCTTTGTGCCTATCCTGACGCACACCGGTACCGTTGTAATACATCGCCCCAAGATTGTTACACTCCTTTGCATACCCACCC
>JALSUJ010000383.1 GCA_027071355.1 Gammaproteobacteria bacterium
TACAATTCATCAATCGGATTTTTAGATCTATTTTTTATTACTCACTTTATTAGCGAACGGGATTATTTACAATGGGATTATTTTCAAGAGACGGTACTTTTAAAATATTATTTTTTGGCTTTATTTTAGGTGTTATTTTCTGGGGTGGTTTTAATACCGCACTAGAAATGACGAATAAAGAATCGTTTTGTGTTTCATGTCATGAAATGCAAAATAATTACGAAGAATATACATCGACCATTCACTACTCGAATCGTACTGGTGTAAGGGCTACCTGTCCAGATTGCCATGTGCCTAAGGAATGGATTCATAAGATAATTCGTAAAATTAAAGCCTCTAATGAGGTGTATCATAAAATTATGGGGACAATTGATACCCAGGAAAAATTTGAAGCTCATAGATTAGAACTGGCTAAGGATGAATGGGCGCGTATGTTGTCTACCGATTCTCGTGAATGTCGTAACTGTCATAATTTTGATTCAATGGATCTTGATAAACAGGAATCACGTAGTGCTAATCGTCATGAACAGGCGATTGAATATGGCTGGACCTGTATCCAGTGTCATAAGGGAATTGCTCATGAATTACCTGAAGGCTATGACCCTGCAGACGATACCCCCAGTGCGCCGGAAGAATCAGATTAATAATTTGATTGAGTCTCATAATAAAAACCTTTGATGTATTGCTAGCAAAGGTTTTATATGAGATTTATCCAGCTCTGCTAACCTAGGGGTTAGCCATTGGAAATATCTGTAATATTAAAGCCCGCTGACATTAATTTGTCAGCGGGCTTTTTTATAACCTTGTATTTTCATATACAAGGTTAAACCTAAATAAATCAGTTGAACCTACTGCGAATGTCCATAGCACTGAATCTACAAGGCTTTCCAGAATATTTTGACTTCACCCCGTAGAGTGGCTACGAATAAAGCCAAAATAACCTGTAAATCCTGGTATCTTCAGCACTCTGACCATTCTCGCTACGTTTCAACTGATTTATTTAGGTTAAACTTTAAACTGTTCAATTAATGAGTCCAGGCTATCTGACAGGTGTTTAAGGTTTTCACTGATGTTGACCGCCTCAGAATTCTTTTCCACATTATTTTCAGAGATCTGGCTGATGGTGGAGATATTTTGATTAATGCCTTCAATGGCATTGCTCTGTTCAGAAATAGAGTGGTTAATTTCAATATTATTAAGTTTTATTTCTGCCATTTTAGGAGTAATAATAGCCATTGATGCTTCTGTTTTATTGGCTAAATCGACACAGTTTTTTACCTCTTCATGACTATTGGTCATTTCATTTACTGCCGATAGCGCACTGCCTCTTAACTGTTCAATAGTCTGTTCAATCTCCTGGGTGGATTCCTGTGTTTTACCTGCCAGTGAACGCACTTCATCAGCGACAACAGCAAAACCACGACCCTGTTCACCGGCTCTGGCGGCTTCAATCGCAGCGTTTAAGGCCAGCAAGTTGGTTTGTTCTGCAATGCCTTTAATAACATCCAGAATACTGGTAATGGAATCTGTATCACTGGATAATTTGTTGATTACAGAGGAGGAGTTTTCTACCTGTGAGGCAATTTTTTTAATAGAATTAATAGTCTGCTGAATAATCTTACTGCCTTTTTCCAGCTCTTCATCGGTTTCCTGTGAACGGGTGGAAAGCTGCTCACTGTATTGAGCAATATTGGTAATGGCTGACTCGACTCCCAGAGTGGCATTTTGCAATTGCTCAATATTGTTCTGCTGCTGGTTAATATTATTCTGATTGGTCTGTATCGCCTGGGTAAGAACATCTGATGAGTTATTAACTTCAGATACAACCGGTGTGATTTCTGAGATTAATGCATGCAGCTTGCTGATCATATTAGCAATGGCATGCTGAATTTCAGCAATTTCGTCATTACGGCGGCCTGGTTCAACAGAAACAGTCAAATCACCTTCACTGACTGCTTTTAAAGATTGAGTAATAGAATGCAAAGGGTTCAGAGACTGACCCAGAAACCAGAATATAAAGGCAACTGAAATAATACTGATCACAACCAGTAGTAAAATGGCTGTAATATTAATTGTTTCCTGAGAATGGAAAGTGTCGGTATTATCAATAATAGTAATAATATTACCCAGTAAGTCACCTTTAAAATTAGTCAGAGGTAAGATGGTCAGGGAAAATACTTTTTTCTGGTGTTTGAGTTTAAGGTGCAGGCTTTTACTGCTGGGTAATTTTAGCTCTTTAATTTCCTTGTTTAAATCAATATCAGAGTAA
>JALSUJ010000384.1:0-452 GCA_027071355.1 Gammaproteobacteria bacterium
TTAGAAAAAAGACGACGGATACAGAAATCATCAGGCATTTACTGGTTGCCTAAAAGCCGGTAATGGGTTTATGATGGCTGCATAAAAATAAACAGTCTGAAACAGCGAACAGAGCGGGGCTGATGACTTGGAAACAGGTAATTGACAGCATGGAGAAAAGAATAAATAACGGAAAGTATCCGGCAATCCATTTTGCCCACCTGGCTTATTAAAAACAATTTCCATATATAGAGTGTGCCTGACCGGCATAGTCCAACAGACATTTATACGCCATGCTCCGCACAGTGTATAAATGCTAAGATGTTAGAGCAATAAATAAATCATGGATATGAATAAAAATATACTAGATTGGCTCAACCAGGAAGGTTATCCCTTAGAAATGCAAACAGCATCCTTTGCAGAAGATGCAGGATTTGATGTTTCGCAGTCTGACTATTATATAGACCCTGAAG
>JALSUJ010000384.1:462-7858 GCA_027071355.1 Gammaproteobacteria bacterium
GTCTGCAACAGTATTAATCACAATGGCAATTATTCCAAAAGTTATAATTTATTCATAGAGTGCAAAAGTAGTAAAAAAGCAAAACCATGGATAGTATTTTCCAATGAAAATAATCTCTTGGAAAGCCCGGTAACTTTAGAACAACGTGTATTAAATATGCAACAATATAGTTCTTTCATAGTAAATGATCACGCAGATAGAATATTGTTAAAGGCACATGCTACTAATGAGTTAAATAATATGTATCCTAGATTAGGTGCAGAACCAATGATAGGGCATGGCGTAACACAGGCTTTTACTAGTGGCACTGATGTACCATTTAAAGCAATGATGAGCGCAACAAAAGCAGCCATGTCGCATATTGAAAGGTTTGGCGAGCCATTAATTAACATACCATGTGTTATAGCAATACCAGTAGTTGTAATTGATTCACCACTTTATAGTGTTTCATATAATTCAAATACAAAAGAATTTGTAATAAACAAGGTGTCACGCGCAGAGATATTATGGAAGCATTTAGTCGCTGGTAAGTCACGTAATGCCATATTTATTGTAGAAAAAACTGCACTAAAAGAATTTTTCACGGATTGCAAAAACGCTGCTGATTGGTGGATGAACATAAGTGACGAAGAATTACATTTAGTTACTAATGAATTAGATGCACGTGATAATCAAAAGCCCTAACAAATCACTGCAGTTGACCAACAATACGCCGCTTCGCTCTGTATTGTGGTCAACTGAGCTCAAGCGTTATGTTTCTATATGAGATACGTATTTCCCTAACAGGAAGAGTATGAAAAAAGCAAATCACCAAGGACGCGTTCTAAAAGACCATAAGCAAGTTGGCAGAAAGCTGATTCCTCCTATGATGCAGCTTCCTAATATGAAGGAAACATCTTTTAGAGATAACACATTACCTTGCTTGGTTTGGATATCAGCTATCTTTTTGCGTGAGAGTGACAAAAAAGCAGTACATTACATAACTGAATTTCTTATCAAGTGTAAAGACATCATCAATGACAAGAAGATGCCTCCGCTAGCTTTTTTAAATAATTTTAATAAGTTGAGCGAAGAGAATAAGCGAGCAATTGTCAATGAGTTGAATGATGACGCAATGTTACAGTTTTTAAGGGACAACCTTGAGCATCAGCACCATTTGTTAGAGGATTATCCGTTAGCATTTATTTTTGATGGTTATCCATACGGTGTGGATAAAGACGATGCGCTCGACATGCTAAAAGAAGATGTTGACGCACTACTGGATCGCTATACGCTGCACTCGACAAAAGTGCAAACAACAGCGATGGTATCAATGATGGCTACCGGAAAATTATGTATCAGTTCAGAGATCGACTTGCCTGATTTTAATGCAATATTTACTGACCCAGACTCAGATGAAAGCAAAAGAGTTGCATCATTTACCAGATGCAACATAAATGCTGGTGCTGGTTTTGGCCCGGTAGAGGGCGGAGAGAACGAATGGGCAGACTCTTTTTGGAAGCAAGTATTTTCTATTTCTGAGTGCGAATAAATGGAAGAGAGAGAAGACCCAGTTTTACATCTAATTGAAAGCTACGAGGATTACTTAACCTCAAGCTTTCATGAGCTATGGGACTTGATAAATATAGAGTATGACAAACTAGAAGCATATTCTGTAATCGGAGGCATGCTCTCTAGGCAGGTTACATTATCTATACAAATGGCGCGTTCTCCTAATATATTGAACGGCCATTCTGCACCGTTGTTCTTAAGAGCAATGACAGATTTATACATTGCTCTAGCATGGATCATGCAAGACTTAGTAGATAGGTCTTCTAAATATATTATGCATGGCCTAGGCGAAGAGAAATTGTCTATTGAGCATTTTAAGCAAGGTATAGCAGATGATCCTGACAACCCAAATAATGAACAAATAGAACAGCTAATCGAAGCAAAATCCTCATGGATTAATGCACAAAGAAGAGATCTATTTGTAGAGGTTAACTTAGGAAACTGGTCACAGCTAGACTATAGAAAGATGTCTCAGGAAGCTGATTGTGAGAGCCTGTATAAATATGCCTACAAGCCATTTAGTGTTGCGGCTCATAATATGTGGCCTCATGTATCGGTTTATAACTGTAAAAATTGCACCAACCCGCTACACAAGTATCATCTTCTGCCTGAGCTGCATGAAGTGCCTCTAGATTTAGATTATCTCTATAGGTCATGTAAATATGTTGATAAGGCGTACAGGCTTTTTATAGATAAATTTGATTTGAAGTATCAGAACTTGATGCCTTTAGAGTGGTGGGATGAGTATTTCACTGATGATAGCGAAGACGAAAATAGCGATGAGAGAAAGAACGAAACATAACAAGGCGCTCGTTCGGATGCAAACTACGCTGCGCTTCGTTTGCACCGCACAGCTTGGTCGTTAGAAGTCAGTAAAGAGGAGAAGAGGAGCATCATGTCACCTAAAGTATTCGTCAGTCATGCAAGCGAAGATAAGCAACGATTTGTCTTGGGGTTTGCGGAGAAGCTTCGTCAAAATGGTGTTGATGCGTGGTTGGATAAATGGGAAATGTTGCCCGGCGACAGCTTAGTGGAAAAAATATTTGAGGAGGGATTAAAAGAGGCTCAAGCGGTAATTATTGTGTTATCTAACCACAGTGTTAGCAAGCCATGGGTAAAAGAAGAATTAAATGCAAGTGTTGTTAATAAAATCTCTAAAGGAACAAAAATTATTCCTGTCGTAATCGACGAATGCGAGGTACCTGAGAGCTTAAAGTCAACGGTATGGGAAAAAGTAACAGACACAAATAATTATCAAGATAGCCTAGATCGAATTCTTGCATCAATCTTCGGTCATTCAGCCAAACCTTCTATTGGATCTCCGCCATCATATACGCAACATGCTTTCGCAGACATACCAGGGTTAACCCAAATAGATAGCCTTGTGCTCAAGAAGTCGTGTGACTATGACCTTGATAAGAATGCACATATTTTAAATCCGGGCACATTATTCATAGAGAATGATACTCTGCTTTTTCCCGAGGCTGAGTTAAAAGATTCACTGGAAATGCTCGACAGAGGTGGGTTTATAAAATTATCTAAAACCATCGGGGCAGGTTTTTCACATTACCAAATTACAACTCATGGCATGGAGTCGTATCTGAATGCCTACTTGACTGACTATCAAGACCTTATTCGTGAAGTTATTGCATTAATAGTAAACAAAAATATGCATAATAATGCAGAAATAGTAGAAGAAACAAATCGTCCTCAGAGACTCATTGATCATATCCTGGATTTACTGGATATTAATGGACATATTGATATAACTAAAACAGTTGGCGGCGGCGTTCATATTTTTAACGTTTCACCCGGCTTGCGGCGAATGCTGGCAACATGACTTCTAACAAATCGTCCAACCTGACCGTTTTATACGCCGCGCCGCTTCGCTCTGCTCTGTATAAAAAGGCCGGTTAACTCAAACGTTATGCGCAAAAAATAATCAAGGAATACTAATGAGTATCAAAATATTTATCAGTCATGCCGCTGCAGATGAAAAATTGGCAACCGCCCTTGTTGATTGTATTTTTTCATGCATGGTACTTGATGACGATGAGGTTAGATGCACATCAGTTCCCGGTCATAAATTACCAATTGGAGGGGATGCCGCAACAATACTGCGAGATGAATTAGGTGAGACAAGTGTGGTTGTAGGATTGCTTACTCGCAACGCTATTGTATCAAGTTGGGTATTATTTGAGCTTGGATCTACATGGGGAGCACAAAAGAAAATACAACCACTGTTAGCTGATGACATCGATTACAATGATTTACCAGGGCCTTTATCAGGTAGTCATGCTGGTAAATTAGCAGACAAAAATGATCTGACACAATTTTTTGGTGAATTGAGCTCTACAGTAGGTGCTAAACCCAGATCACCAGCAAAAACCGAGGCTGCCATTAGTAAGCTAATTAAAGAAAATGCCGCTTACTCAAAAATATCATTATCTTCAAAGGCGCCAGAAAAATTATCTTCAAAATCTAGAATATCTGAACCAACAATTTCTGGGATGAAATATTCAGAATTAAAGCAAATACTAAGCAATGACAAGCTAACAGTTCCTGCGACAATTAGTGGCAGTGATGATGAATATGAAACGGATGTACTTAGTGTATTTCTAAATAATCACACAGCTTTTAGCAATGGCGTTCAAAGTAATTATGATTCTGACTCTGCGGGAGCTTTTCTTTATAATAATGTAGGCTTAAGGCTAATGCCCTATGATCTTGTAAAATTTGATAAATTGCCTGCAGCACAAGCAAGATACTTTAAACGACTTATTCTATCGCCGAATGGCCAGAAATTTGTCTCTCATTACAACCGGGTGAAGAATGCCGATAATTAAAAAACGCATAACGAATAAGGATAGATCGTGAGACCAACGGGAACCACAATCTTATCCGGTTGTTGGACAAGCCCGTGGCACATACTATAAGAAAATATCTTTTTTGAGATCCTGATGGCGGGTGCGCTTTTTTATCAGCACACTTTTTTCTGGACGAACGAAAGCAGCAGCGGTTATGCTGCAAAAAAAATCAGCTTGTCTTCATGCCGTTTCCTCCTTCAATATCGGGTGAATGGATGACCCTGTTTAGCCTTTAGCGATTAACCGGATGACATTGTCCGACGCACGCTTGTTATTACCATGGCTGACTGACATATTGAGCATTTAAATAGCGGACGGCTTCTCGGCAGTGTATTTTGAAGGATCACATGCAAAACCCGTTGCACCAACGCCAGTAGCTTTTTTGCATTGGCGTGTAAAAAACCATAATCGCGTACCCGTCAAAAGCCTCTGGGAAGAACGTGTTGCAGAATTAAATGCAAAAAATATTCGCAGGCCAGGGTGCGGCGCTTTGATTTTCCTGTATTGCTATCGGTGTATTGAAAAGTCACGCTGCCATTGTGATTTAAAATGATGTTTTTTTCACTAATGACCCCGCGATATAAATACCGTGACAGGTATTGCAGTGCCGGTAGCCCACTGCCCACATGGCGAACATTAGCCACCCATTCTTTGGGCGTTTTTTCAGGAATAGAAAACCCTTTTTCTTTTAGTGCGCCGAGAAACCGCGCTCGAAAAACGCTTGCCAGCGCAAATTCATTAAACAGGTATTTGCCTTTTCGTTTTTTTCCACTGCCGACGTTTTTTATCGACAACCCTGCCAGGGCGCTATCGCATAAGTCATAGTAAAAATACCGGAAACAGGGGAGGGTGCACGCTATGAGACATAGCGATGCAGCCCCAATGACGGGACAAAAGCCGCCTTTTCAATACGACTGAGTCTGAGCAGACGCTGGGGTTTATCATCACCCATCCCTGGATCATCTCGCCAGAACATACGGGGCATAACCCTTTGTTGAGCAATAACAACCCCGGAGATAGGGCAGGACCGACGGATGATCGCCCCATCCTCTCTGTAGGCATAATTCGCCCTTAACTGATTGGCAAGACGGATCCGGCGCACCAGCACTTCATCGTCCTTACAACGACTAAGACTATCCAGTGCCGATTCTCTTTTCTTCTCATCGCTCAGACTGCGCGCCATTGCCAGCGCTTCCTTTACCGTGACTTTCTTAACCCGTGAATGCGTTGTCGCCCAGGTCCAGCTAAAGACCGCCAGATTTTCAGGCATAATCCGGATCGTTGCATAACAGCGTTTCAGATCCAGTGAGCGGATCCCAACCGTACGCATAGCCTCGTTTAAATGGTCTGTACGCCGGCCTTTCACCAACAGTTCATCATTGATAAGTTTATCAATCTTGCTAACCGCGATATTTTCCTTTTTCTGATACGCACGAATGGCCAGAATAGCGGTTTTAAAGGCCGCTTTTGCGGCATTTAACTGCGCAATAGCCTGCACCGTGGATGCGGACGCACATAAAATACCAGCGTCAGCCATGTATTCGCCTTCACGTGGACGAAACAATTGCGTAATGGCTTTCAGGGCAGCGTCCCTGGCTGTCTCAGAAACCTGTACCGCCTCATCCTCACTACACGTAGGGACATAGACCGGAAAATCACCCTCACAGGTGCGTACAGCGGCTTTTACTTTAATACAGGCATTTTTCAGTGCCAGAAAACGCTCATACAGTTCACGAATATAGTCTTGTGGCAAAATGTCAGCGTCACACATGGTTTTTCCCCAATAAGCGGTTCGTATAAATACTAAAAGTCAGTATATTATACCAGACCAACAGAAAAGCAAGCCCCAACTAATCATCCATAACTCGCGCTCTGGAAGGGGTGTGTGTCAAAGGCGATACAATAATGTTTAGTCTACTATACCAGACCATCATAATAGGAGAAAGAATAGCCCCGCCAGGATTGTTTTGTTCTTTCTTGATGAATTGGGTTTCATTTATGATGGCTTATAGAGTCGTCATGGTTTGTGTTTTTTAAATCTATGCTTATATAAAGGTCTGGTATAGTAGTTCTGATATTTATTCAGGTCAGGAATTATGCCCATTAACATGGCTTCTTAAAAAAAATTTTCTATACTAAACTGGAAACTATTTTAGAGACTGTCTTGTTATTCACACTGGTTGTGAAGAGGGATAAGGAATTAGCGGATGCGCGTTACCCATACATCACTATTATTTGTGTGCACGTTTTATGGTGCAAGAAGTTTGATTGCGCATGAATATGCCCAGCAATATTGTTCTGCCCATATCGATACACAGTACTGCTGTTTTGAACACGGGCCCATGTCGCCAGCTATTTTTGCCTTGCTCAATGAGGCGGGGTTTAATCCGCCCATTTTGCCAAAAATCCCCACGCTGTTTGATCTTTTGCACCAGCAAAAATCGTTTGATTTTGTTATTGTCCTGTGTCAGCCGACATCCACAGAAGACTGCCAGTCTGTCCTGAGCATCGCTGAGGAGTTGGTGCGTCAAGCGGGGAAGATTCTTTTATGGTCAACGAATGATTTTTTATCACTCAGTAAGCCAGGGGCGCAACAGTGGTTGCGCCAGGCTCGGCTAATCCGGGATGGCATCGAACAAAATATCGACCATTTTTTTACACACTTAATGGCCTTGTCTGAGTACAGTGACTGACCCCTCTTTTGGGTCAGCGGCTGTCAACATCATTAGAGAGCGCAAAAAACCAATAAAAATGAAATAGCGACAGACGCCACCTACACCAAAATTAGGCAAATAAAAGCCAGGGTGCCTTTGTTCAGGTCGGGGCACCCCTGTCTCTGTTTGAATGGCACCTGCTGACGATGCGGCTGTGTCATGCCGCTGGCCAGCGGTAACCTTCGCAAGGGTAAACTCTGTCGTTTGTCGTTTGCCGTTTATCCAGGCATGCTAGTTCGTCAGTATGTCGGCGCAGTCCTGCTA
>JALSUJ010000385.1 GCA_027071355.1 Gammaproteobacteria bacterium
CCAGTCTCTGCGTCTATTTTAACAGTCACAACATTTTCTGGAACCCGTAAAGGTTGTTCAGGCATATCTTTTAAAGCCACTTTCATAAAACTCATCCACATGGGCAGGGCCGCAGTACCGCCGAATTCTCGTCGACCCAGAGAGCGGGGAGTATCAAAACCTACCCATGCTGTAGCCATGACCTGTCGGTTAAATCCGGAGAACCAGGCATCCAGCTGATCATTGGTGGTCCCGGTTTTGCCGGCCAGATCCTTACGTTTCAGCTGTAGAGCCCTGCGACCGGTCCCAAAGCGGATCACATCGCGCATAATAGTGGTTAAAATAAAATCATTGGCTTCATCCACGACTCGCACCGCCTGACGGGCTTCATCTTCAGGGCAGCTTTCCTGTGGGTAGTCCGGAGAGCAGACTGCTTTATAATTCTGTTCAAACAGCTGATTCTGCAGGGGATCTTCAATCCGTTCAATAAACCAGGGAGTAATATCATACCCACCATTGGCTAATATGGCATATCCACGGGCAATCTGCATCGGGGTTAAGGTCGCACTGCCTAATGCCAGTGACAGATTTTTAGGTAATTCACTTTCTTTAAAGCCGAAGCGTTTGACATAATCAATGGCATAGTTAATACCAATATCCCTCAGGATACGAATAGAAACCAGGTTTCGGGATTTAATCAGGCCCTGTCTGAGGCGGGTAGGACCAAAGAATTTACCGCTATAATTATCGGGCCGCCAGAAACCTTCCAGATAACTGTCCTTAAAGACTACCGGTGCGTCATTAATCAGAGTGGCTGCGGTATAGCCTTTATTTAAGGCGGCGGAATAAATAAATGGTTTAAAGTTGGAACCGGGCTGACGTTTGGCCTGAATCACCCGGTTAAATTTACTATGATAGTAATCAAAGCCGCCGACCAGAGCATTTATGGCACCGTTTTGAGGATTTAAAGAAACCATGGCTCCGGCCACTTCCGGCAATTGAGCCAGAGCATATTCTTTATTTTTTAATTGTTCTATATAAATGACATCACCGGGATTAATGACCTCTTCAATTTTTTTCAGCCTGGGGCCGATAGAATTGTCTTTAATGTATTTGCGGGCCCATTTAATATGTTTCCATTTCAGCGCAATGGTACTGCCGTCTTTAAGAAGAACCTGGGCCTGCTGTTCTGTGACGGTCTTTTTCTTCTGGTTGTTTTTGGTTTCTGCCGGGACTTCAACTTTATTAATGGCAAGTACTAGAGCTGGTTGTAAATGTCCAACAGGTCTAAATTCATCCAGCAGTGAGAGTGTGTCCAGCAAGGGGGCATTTTCAGGCAGATCGAAATGCCGGGTAACACCTTTATAACCATGGCGATGTTCATAGCTCATTAAGGCGCTGCGCAGTGCTTTATTGGCAGCCGTCTGCATAGTACTGCTGATAGAGGTAAAGACATTATAACCATTGCTATACGCATCATCACCATATTGTTCCACCATCCGAGAGCGTACCATTTCAGCAATATAAGGCGCTTCGACTTCTATGTTTGCCGTATGAATTTCAGCGTTATCCAGGGTCTTAATGGCCTGTTGATAACGTTCCGGGCTAATAAAATTAAGCTGGCGCATTCTGTCCAGTACATAGTTTCGACGAATGGTGGCGCGTTTTGTATTAGTCACCGGATTGTATTTTGATGGTGCTTTGGGTAAGCCTGCGATCATGGCAAACTGTTCAAGGGATAATTCATTCAGTGGCAGCCCATAATAGGTTTTTGCTGCTGCAGCAACGCCATAAGAGCGATGGCCAAGATATATTTTGTTCATATACAGGGCCATAATATCTTCTTTAGACAGTTCCTTTTCAATTTTCAGAGACAGGAATATTTCATTAATCTTTCGAATATAGGTTTTATCCCTGGTCAGGAAAAAATTACGGGCAACCTGCATGGTAATGGTACTGCCGCCCTGACCTTTTTGCCCCGTTTTAATTAAATGGATAATGGCTCGCAGTATTCCCTTGTAGTCTACTCCGGGATGCTGGAAAAAGTTTTCATCTTCGGCAGCAATAACGGCCTGCACCAGCTGTTCAGGAATATCTTTATAGGCAACGGGTTCCCGCTTCATTTCTCCAAATTCTGCAATCAGCTTATGATCGCTGGAATAAACCCGTAGTGGTACCTTTAATTTAACATCTTTTAATACTTCAATATCAGGTAATCCAGGTTCCAGATAAAAATAAATGGAAGTAATTGTGACCACGGATATTATGGCAGTGGTTAAAAAAAGTGTG
>JALSUJ010000386.1 GCA_027071355.1 Gammaproteobacteria bacterium
ATTTTTGAATACAGCAATAAACTCACCTTCCGCGGCGGTTGGAACTATGCCAAAAGTCCCATTGATGAAGAAACTGACATTTTGTTTAGCACAGTGGCGCCAGCCATTGTACAAAACCATTTAACCATGGGCGCAACTTATCAGCTCAATACCGATATGGAACTGAGCTTTTCCTATGTACACGCCTTTGAGTTTACCCAGGGCGGGCCGACCTATATTAACTCACAGGCCAGCTATACCATGTCACAGGATTCTATTGGCGCAAGCTTTGCAATGAATTTCTAAACAAAGCCCATAGAACCCATGGAATTAAACAGAATTTAAGGTAAAACGATATGCAATATAAACAAAAACTTTTAAGCGCCATGATTATGGCAGCTTGTACTAACGGTATCAGCACCCAGGCCTATGCCGCACTTGCACCCAATGCTGTATTACAATTTGATGCAGGCGTAACTTCTGCTTACGGTAAAGTAACTGCTGGTAGCTACTTCGGTATGGATACAAGCGGTGACGGTGTTGTTAAAGCTAAGGAACGCACAGCTATTGCACAAAACAATGGCCTGATTCTGGGTACAGTTCAGGACGCTTCTGGCTCTCATTCACTGGCTGCTGACGGTACTGAGTCTCCAGACATTGATGCCCCATGGGGTTTCTTTGGTAATACCGGTATGCACTACACCCTGTCAGTAGCCGATATAACAAATGACGATCTTGCCGGTAACGTAAAACTGGACTTTTCCGGCTGGGGTGTAACCTGGAATGGCATTGCTCGCATCGATATGAGCTCTGGTGCATGGGCGGGTAATGCTGATGGGGTTGCGATTATGACCTGTGCTGTCGATTGTACGCCCGGCGATACCTATACACTGGATTATTCCGCTACCGTGCCTGCTGGTGACCCATCCGGTTTTGGTAATGTCGCATATAATCTGCAAATGGTCGGCACTATTCCTAATCTGGCGCCTGTCGCTACTGATGATACCGTAACCGTTAATGAAGATAGTAGTGGGAATCCCATTAATGTATTAGGTAATGATACAGATGGCTCTACAGGAAACACAGAAGGCCAGAGCCGCAGTGTAACGGCTGTAGGCAGTGCATCAAAAGGAACTGCTACTCTTGAGGCTGATGGCAGCGTTACCTATACGCCAACTGCAGGCGCTACGGGCAGCGATAGCTTTACCTATATCATGAGTGATGGTTTTACTGCTACCGACTCCAATGGTAACCCTGTCCCAACAGTTAATCAGGATGGGTCTGCTGGTACTAATACTGCTACGGCAACAGTGAATATCACTATTAATGCCAAGCCTGTTGCCAATAATACCTCCGCATCATTAGCCCCCAATAGCACAATCACTATTGATTTAAGCGGCAAAATCAGTGATGCAGATGGAGCAATAGATGCAACTACCTGCGCTGTTAGCTATAGTGGCTCGGCAAATATCACAGATAACGGTGACTGCACATTTGACTATCAGGATACAGGTGGTGTTGATACAACAGACAGCTTCACATATACCGTGCAGGACAACCTCGGCGCGGTTTCCGATCCGGCAACCGTTAGCCTTAATATTGTAACGGGCAACCAGCCCCCTTCAGCCAATGATGTAACAGCCAGCACGGCCCGTGATACAGATGTCACTATAAGCCTGGATGCAACAGATGATGTAGGCGTAGACTTTAATAGTGTGACTATTAACTACACAGGCTCAGGCAGTATTACAGATAATAAAGACGGCACTGTCACCTACAGTCCAGCAACCGGCTTTGCAGGCAATGATTCATTTACCTATACAGTAAATGACACAGACACCACACCACTGGCTTCTAATGTGGCCACAGTCAGCATTACCGTTATCAATGAATCCCCGGTTGCAACTGACGATACAGCCACCACAGCACTGGATACAGATACTGACATTGCCGTCACTGCCAATGATACGGATGATGCCGGTTTTGCATCTGTAGAAGTCATTAGTGATGCCAGCAATGGCTCAACCAGTATCAATGGTCTGGTTATTACCTACAGCCCGACTACTGGTTACAGTGGTTCTGATAACTTTACCTACCGGGTAACAGATACTGATGGCGCCGTTTCAAACACAGCTACAGTCAATATTAATGTAGAAGTTCCTGCTGATAGTGTTGCTACAATACCGCCCACCAGTGTGGTCACTGCCGGCGCAAACAGCACTACACCAACCGGACTGACTGTTGCTGATGTCGGCGTAGATAAAAATATGAGCAGCCAGTGTATTGGTGGCTGTATTGACTTCTCCATGAGCAATCTGGGTGGCAGCACAACCGGCAGTATTGTCGTGCAGCTATCGGAAGCCATTCCGGCGAATGCAATCTACCGTAAACTTAAAGATGGTATCTGGCGCAACTTTGAGTCTGACAGCAATAACTTTGTGCAGTCAGCACCTTTAAGCGGCACCAACTGTCCAGGTGCATCGTCCACTGCCTATACCAATGGACTAACCGAAGGTAACCAGTGCCTGAAGGTCACCATTGAAGATAATGGCGCCAATGACACGGATGCAACGGTGGGTACTATTGCCGACCCTAGTGGTGTTGCGGTAGCCGCACCCATTGTTGGCTATACAGATGGCTGTAGCATGTCAACCACACCGGTAAATGCCAATGAACGAGCTGACTGGTGGCTGGTTGCCGGCTTTATGGGCCTGCTAGGCTGGTTACGGCTTAAACGCAAAAAGGCATAAGCCTTGCTGAGCAGGGGATTTTTACTGCTCATTATTAACGGCGCAATCCTCGCGGGTTGCGCCGTTTTTGATTATGCCTGGCGCAGCCCTGTATTAATTGGCCTGATGCTGTTTCTGCCTCTGCTGGATTCCACCCGTACGCCCGTAGGTACGCCTTCAGGCGTATATTCAACAGTACGCCTGAAGGCGTACCTACGGATCCTGTTGTTTGTTACAGGTTTTATAATCATTATCCTGAATCCGGATTACGCCAGCATTGCTGTTTCTACCCTGGCATTTGCAGCATTACCAGAGGAATGGTTTTTTCGTGCCTATTTTATGCAACGGCTCAGGCAGCTTGCCACTGAACAACAATGGACATCAAAAACAAAATCCGGGATTCTGTCGCCAGGCATTCTGGCTAATATTATGACATCGCTTCTGTTTTCTCTGCTGCACACACCTACTCAGAGCTGGTTTGGCCTGACGACTTTTTTTCCTTCCCTGTTTTATGGCTGGGTGTATCAGAAAACACTGGATTTAATTTTGGTGATTTTATTACACGCCCTGTCCAATATCATTTTTTTTATTTATATCGTAGGTACGCCGTAGGTACGCCTTCAGGCATACGGTTGAATATACGCCTGAAGGCGTACCTACAGCCAGGCAGCATCCCAGTGGGGATAGTTGGCAATATTATCGACCAGGCCAGCTCGTAACGGGTTGGCTACAATATAACACGCTATTTGTTTTATGCTTTCGGTCTTTCTAATGGCATGATCATAATATTGTTTTTGCCAAAATCTACCACTTACCCCCATATATTTATTAATCTCATAAGCTGACCTTCCCTTTATATTATTCATAAGCCTTGCAAGTGAGCTGTTATCCCCTAGTTGAAACAGCCAGTGCAGGTGGTCTGGCATCGCCACCCAGGCCAGTGTGCTTGTATTCTGGCTACTGTCCATATGTTGTAATATTTTTATTAACTGTCGTGCGCAATATAAATCGGTAAATACTGGCTGCCGTTGATATGTTACTGTGGTTATAAAATAAATGCGTTGTGGCTCGGAATGGCGGCCTTTTAATAGATCCGTATAAGACATATTTTTCCTCCTTGAAAAATATTTTATATTTTGAAGTGTACACCTGAAGGTGTACCTACAATATTTTTTATTTGTACGCCTTAAGGCGTACCTACAGGGTTTATTGTATAATTTTGCACGGTAGGTACGCCTTAAGGCGTACATCATCGCACCAATATACAGGTAATGATTTTTTATGGCAAAAAGCAGTATTTTAGTTAAATCCAAATTAAAAAAAGCTCGGGAGCTTATTCAACAGGGAATGTTAATCGAAGCCAGGGATGCCTATGAAAGGCTCTATGCATCCAATAAAAGCCTGCACGAAATCGGCCTGGAACTGGCTGTTATTTATAGAAAGTTAGGCGAATTTAATAAAACAGAAAGTATCAGCAAGAAAATTGTTAATAGCAACCCAAAATATGCTGCCGCCCATCATATTTACGGCTCCGCCCTGCAATGTCTGGGGCATATGGATGCAGCCATTAAGGAATATAAAAAAGCCATTGAACTGGATCCCAAATATACAGAAGCACATTATTTTCTGGGGAATATATACCAGTTAACCGAGCAGCATGAACTGGCAGTTGCCTGCTTTGAGAAAGCTATTCAGCTAAAACCCGATTTTTTTGAAGCCATTAATAATCTTGCTGCTGTATTAATAGAGTTACATGATCCAATCAGGGCAAAACAGGCGCTGGACAAAGCCCTTAAACTTCAACCCAACTCCTGCCAGCTGCTTTGCAATATTGCCAGCCTTCATTTAATGGGTGGAAATGATCCTGACAAAGCTCTCTTTTATGCGAAAAAAGCTCATAATATCGATCCGAAATTTACCGATGCCGTCAGGCTACTGGGTGAAATACACTACCAGAAGCCCGATTACAACAAGGCAATGGAATATTACCGTGAAGCCTATGATATTAGTCGGGATGACAAACTAAAAGGCAATATTGCCCAGATCCTTGAAAGGCGCGGTGAGTTTGATGAGGCCAATGAGCTAGTACAACCACTGGTTCAGTCCGGTAATCGTAGCCTGCCTGTTTTAATGACTTATTCTGCATTAAGCCGTAAATATAATAATCAACGTGAAGCCATTGAGCTTATTGAATCCAGTATTGAAACAAGCCGCTTTGACAAACCTTCTCTGCTAAATCTGCATTCCGAGTTAGGGAAACAATACGACCACCTGCAAGAATATGACAAGGCCTTTTTAAATTACAAAAAAGCCAATTTACTGGATCGTGAACTGAACCGGGAAATGGAAGCCTTAAGCGACAAGCTGGATCTGGACAACACCAGAACAGAAGATATTGATAAATGGTATAAAGACTACCCCGCTGAATTCTGGAAAGAGCTACCGTCTTCAGAGAATGAAAGTAAACGCCCGATTTTTGTAATTGGTATGTTCCGTTCAGGCACAACATTATGTGAACAGATATTTTCAAGCCACCCGGATGTTGTAGGTGCAGGCGAGTTACCGGATATCAATGCACTGTCTTCTTCAATCGGCAATAACAAACTGCACGATAAATCACCCGCCTCACTGGCAAATGTCGGCCAGAAACCATTACAACATGCTGCCAATAGTTATCTGAAAACACTGGATACTTTCTCAACCGAGAGCCAAAATGTTGTGGATAAAATGCCCGCCAATTTTTTCCATGTTGGCCTGATATCCCGCTTGTTTCCTAATGCGCGTATTGTGCATATGATTCGTGACCCCCGAGATGTCTGCCTGTCCATGTATTTTCAGCGTTTTGGGGGGCAAATGACCTGGTCAACAGACCTGATTGAAGTCGCTGACTATCATCTTGCCTACCAGCATATTATGAAATACTGGAAAGAAGTTCTGGATATTGAAATACTGGATGTGGTTTACGAGGAGCTGATGGAAAATCAGGAAGCCATAACACGCCGGATGCTGGATTTCTGTGAGTTGGAATGGGATGATGCCTGCCTGAACTTTTACAAAACAAAACGGGATGTTAATACACCCAGCTATGACCAGGTACGAAAGCCTTTGTATAAAAAATCAATAGCCCGCTGGAAAAACTATGAAGATTATATCCAGCCTATGCTGGAAAAACTATCTGCCTCCGACCCCCTGTTTATACGAAATACCTAAGCTATGACAAACCCCGATTATCAATTTAAAAAACCCGTTATTATTCTGGCAGCTCCAAGGTCTGGTAGCACACTCTTATTTGAAATACTGTCCCAGGCAGCCAATGCATGGAGCATTGGTAATGAGAGCCATACGGTTATAGAGTCATTTAAAAAATTCAGCCCAACATCCGGCTTATGCAACTCTAACCGTCTGAATGAAAATGATGCCGATGAAGAAAGCCTGATCGCAATTCGTAAATACTTTTACAGCCAACTCAGAAACAGAGATGGAACACGCATTGCAGATACAGATATTCAAGATCCTTTGATGATCGAAAAAACCCCAAAAAATGCGCTGCGTATTCCTTTTTTAAATAAAATGTTTCCCGATGCCTATTATATTTTTCTGTATAGAAATCCCCGGGAAAATATCAGTAGCATTATGGATGGCTGGAAATCCGGTCGCTTTGAAACCTACGCCAATTTACCTGGACGGAAAAGCGCCTGGTCTTTTTTACTCCCACCCGGCTGGGAAAAGATGCATAATAAATCTCTGGAGGAAACGGCTTATTTTCAGTGGAAGTCAGCCAATTCAATTATTTTAAGTGACCTGCAGTCATTGATACCATCCGAGCGCTGGACAAGCGTAAGCTACTCCAGCGTGATTAATGATACTGAAAATACAGTCAAAGAGCTTTGTGATTTCTGTGGTCTTGAATTTGATAAAACATTGCAGCAAACCTGTAAAGACAACTTACAAATGTCACGTTACACGCTTTCGGCTCCATCACCAACAAAATGGTACAAACACGCCAGAGAACTTAGCAGGGTTATTCCTTCAGCCAAACATACCCTCAAAAAAATCCAGCAGATTGCAAATAAACCTATAGCAGCGGATTTTGATATTCAAATACCGGAGCAGCTACTTAAACAAGCCACCTCAGATACTGACACTGAAAACATTACAAATTATGAAGGTGTGGGACGAAACGCACCCTGCCCCTGCGGATCGGGTAAAAAATACAAACGCTGTCACGGAAAAGACTAAAATATCACCGCAGAGCTGTAAGCCTAAAAACCAGTTTTACCACGAGAACGAAGAAGTTTGAATCGCGTAAAACCAATTCCCACCAGCTCATCCAGATTAAAGTCAATCATGCCATTCAACTGACGATATTTCAGTGTCTGTGAACATTTAAATTCCCCACCCTGAAACTTGTTATATTTCGACACAGATGGATAACATATTTTGGAAGGGCAATTTAAAGCACAGCCCGCATTGGCAAAAAGCGTTATACGCTTTTTATTTTTTGCTTTCTTTAAAAATTCCAGGTCCTGGTTAAGATGCATGGGTAATACCACCGTATCATATATTTCCATGGCATCCCGAATCTTTGCATGGGTGTTGATATTCTTTATTACACTGGCCTCTATCCGGTAACGCGGATAATCAGCTCTGATCCATTTAGCCAGGTCATCGTTGGTTACAATAACCGCATTACCTTTTTTGTGGTATTTTTCCAATAACTCCCTGTTCTCTTCAAACTCCTCTTTTGTGGCATAATGATTGGTAAATGGAATTCTAAGGCCGATCTTGTTTTTGTTTAGCTGTTTCACATCATCATCAGTCAATTCAGGCTCTACATACTGGCGACCACCGTATAATGTGGACTTTTCCACAAAACCAAACACGCTGTCGATTTCCGTTAATTTAATCTGCGGATAGCTGATTTCAAGAAAGTCCATAACCGGAACATCTTTTGGTTTACTGCGTGCGGATATTGTAAAAATCATTCTTCTTTAGCCCTATCGAGATAATATAAACTCATTCTATTGGCCCCAATTTTAGATTGCAACATTACTTAAATTATTAACCTGAAATCTAAAACTATATATATCTTCAGTATTAAATTTTTATATTTAGTTTTTGTATTAAATCATAAAGCGT
>JALSUJ010000387.1 GCA_027071355.1 Gammaproteobacteria bacterium
CATTGTACAGGCCGGAACCCGCCGCAAAAACATGAAAAAATACACCTGAGGCATTTTTTTCATGTTTTATACTCAGCTTAACGCTTAACGCTATTCCACCGGATAAGCCGCAACCGTTTCCAGATTCCAGATATCTCGATTATATTCCTGCATGGTTCTATCTGTTGAGAATTTGCCGCTGGAAAGGCTGTTAATGATACTCATGGTGGTCCAGCGTTTGTTATCCTGATAAGCCTGTGACACCTGTTCCTGGGTGTCTATATAGGAACGAAAATCTGCCGCAGTCATCCATAAATCATGAGGGTTTTTAATAGCCTGAATAACGGGGTCAAACAAACCAGGTTCAAACTGGTTGAAATATCCGGTTTCAAGCATTCTCATTACATTTCTCAGGTCGGTATCATCCTGTATTAACTGCAATGGATTATAGTGACTTCGGCTTGTTTCCACTTCTTCTGCGGTCAGACCAAATAGAAAGAAATTATCATCACCCACTTCTTCTCTAATTTCTATATTTGCACCATCAAGGGTCCCAATAGTTAATGCGCCGTTCATCATGAATTTCATATTACCGGTTCCGGAAGCCTCTTTACCAGCAGTAGAAACCTGTTCAGAAAGGTCGGTTCCCGGGCAGATAACTTCCATAGCGGATACACAGTAATTGGGGAAAAATGCAACTTTTAATAGGTCTCCAATATCTGGATCATTATTAACCACATCAGCAACATTATTAATCAGTTTAATGGTCAGCTTGGCCATGGCATAGCCCGGTGCTGCTTTGCCACCAATAAGAACACAACGATTAGTCCAGTTTTTGGTATCACCGGCTTTAATCCGGTTGTAGAGGTGAATAACATGCATAATATTCAGTAATTGCCGCTTGTATTCATGAATACGTTTTACCTGAACATCAAATAGTGAATCAGTTTTGAATTCTACATTACAGGTTTGATGTACCAGGTCGGCTAGTTTCTGTTTATTATTCTGTTTGATTTTCTGCCATTGATTACGAAAAGATTTTTTATTAATACTCTTTTTCAGTTTTTTTAATTGAGATAAATCTTTGATCCATTTATCACCAATAGTATCAGTAATTAAATTACGTAACTGTGGATTACAGCCAGCTAGCCAGCGTCTTGGTGTGACACCATTGGTTTTATTATTAAATTTGTCCGGCCAGAGCTGGTAAAAATCCTTAAACAGGCCTCTTTTAAGTAAACGCGTATGTAATGCCGCTACGCCATTAACTGAAAAACTCCCGACGATGGCCAGATAAGCCATACGTACCTGTGGTATGGGACCTTCTTCAATAATAGACATACGGCGTAAACGTTCGGTATCCCCCGGCCAGTGCATGGCTACCTGCTTTAAAAAACGGGCATTGATTTCATGGATGATTTCCAGCAGGCGGGGCAGTAAGCTGTCAAACAAATGTACCGACCATTTTTCGAGTGCTTCCGGGAGCAGGGTATGGTTGGTATAGGCCATGGTTTTGCAACTGATAGTCCAGGCATCTTCCCAGGACAGGTCATGTTCATCCATCAGCAGACGCATAAACTCTGCTATGGAAATAGTTGGATGAGTATCATTGAGCTGAAAACAGTTTTTGTCTGCAAACTGAGTGAAGTTATCATGATGCACCAGCCATTCTCGAATCACATCCTGCAGGCTGGCAGAGGCGAGAAAATACTGTTGACGTAAACGCAGTTCTTTGCCATTTTCGCTGCTGTCATTAGGGTACAACACCATGGTGATGTGTTCAGCTGAATTTTTTTCTTCCACTGCTTCGGTATAACTGCCGGAATTAAATTCATTCAAATCAAATTCATCTGTAGCAGCTGCTTTCCATAAACGCAGGGTGTTAACCGTGCCATTCTGGAAACCGGGTATGGGTATATCATAGGGCACAGCAAGAACATCACGGGTGCCGGTCCAGTGTACCTTAAACTGGCCCTCGTGGCTTTGGCGAAACTCTGTATAGCCGCCAAATTTTATACGCTGGGTGTATTCCGGGCGTTCCAGTTCCCAGGGGTTACCATCCAGAAGCCAGTGATCGGTATCTTCTATCTGAAAGCCATTTTCGAGGTGCTGGCGGAACATTCCGTATTCATAACGCAGGCCGTAGCCTTTTACTGGTAGCTGTAAGGTAGCACAACTGTCCAGAAAACAGGCTGCCAGGCGACCCAGGCCGCCATTACCCAGACCGGCATCCTGCTCAGTGTCTGAAATTTCCTCTAGATCCAGTCCCATTTTGTAAAAGGCCTGCTGGACCGTGTCATGCAGATCAAGATTGAGCATGGAATTGCTCAGAGTGCGTCCCATTAAAAACTCCAGGGACAAATAATAGGTGCGTTTGCAGTCCTGATCCTGATAGGCGTAATGAGTATTTTTCCAGCGCTCCATCAGGCGATCACGAATAGTCAGGCTTAATGCTTTATAAGGGTAGTGAGTAGACTTACAGTTTCTGTCTCTTCCCAGAGTATGACTATAATAATGTCGAAACCCCTGAGTGATTGATTTATCATCCATTCCCAGAGCCGGGAGAGCAGTGAGATCTTTAACGGGTTTGCTTTTAAGCATCATTTTAAAATTATTATTCATGAAGAATTTTGCCTGATTTAATGATATTTTTTATAGTACGCCATTATGACGCAGGGATCAGATTTGTCAAACAGATAAGGTTGTTTTAATCATGCTTTCTGGTTAATAGCCTATGTTGTCAGGTGTTTTGATAGTTCCTCCTGTAGCTCGGTTTTAACCTGTTGAAATTCATTTTTGATTTTATCAATCAACATAAAGGCTTTGTGTTGATTGTTGCTGTCCGAATCGGTATTGCATTCAATTTTTTCACATAATTGAGCCAGTCTGACAGCACCTAAATTACGACTGCTGGATTTCAGCGTATGGGCCGTTTCAGCAAAAGCATGAGCATCTTTTTCCCTGGCATACTGGCTGAGCAGGTCAATTAAATCAGGGGTATTTTCAAGATAAATTCTAATCAGTTTATGTAAAATATCGGGTTGATCGGGTCGTTGCAGTTCATGAATTGTCTGCCAGGCGGATTGATCAATGGCCTTAGCATTATTACTGATATCCTGTTCTTTAAATGATGCTATAGGTGGCAGGTGTTTGCTACTGTCCAGCCATTGAGTGAGTGTTTCAGCCAGCTTATTCAGAGTAAAGGGTTTGCTGATATAATCATTCATACCGGTATTAATGCATTGCTGCTTAATACCGTCACGTATATCAGCAGTGAGCGCAATAATGGGTATTTTATGGTTTGGTGATTCGGTCTGAGTGCGCAGATGCTCGGTGGCTCTAAAACCATCAATTTGCGGCATATGACAATCCATCAGGATCATATCGACAGCCTGATTGTCTGCTACTTTGATGGCTTCCGCCCCATTATTGGCCAGCAGTACTTCACAACCGAGTATTTCCAGCATGGTACGTGCCAGTTCCTGATTAACCTGATTGTCTTCTGCGATCAGTATGGTGGCAGAAAACTGGGGTGTTTCCTGAGCACATTGCTGTTTAGGTACATTGTCTGGTAACAGGTCAGCCTCACCCAGTTCTAGTGTGACGGTAAACCAGAAGGTGCTGCCGGAATTGTATTCACTATTTACGCCAATATCACCACCCATAAGGGAAACCAGCTGTTTACAGATAGACAAACCCAGTCCGGTACCAGAATATTGGCGAGTAGTGCTGCTGTCCACCTGTGAAAAGGATTCAAAAACCACTCCCTGTTTATCATAAGGAATACCGATACCAGTATCCTCTACTTCAAAATACAGTTTTATATGCTCATTATCATTAAATTGACCCAGTTCTGGGATAGAGCAACGTAAGGTGATTTCCCCTCTATTGGTAAACTTCAATGCATTACTTAATAAATTACTGATCACCTGCTGTAAGCGATTTTTATCACCAATGAGTACCAGGTGTTCATCAATAATAAATTCAGGGCGCAGTGTTATACTTTTGGCTCTGGCATCTTCGGTAAATAATTCCAGGGTGTCCTGCAACAGGCTGTGAGGACGAAAGGCCTGTTTGTCCAGTGTCAGTTTGCCGGCTTCGAACTTGGAAAAGTCCAGTATTTCATTAATGATCACTAATAGTGATTGACCTGAACGCTGTACGGTATTAAGCAGTTTAACCTGTTTAGCTGTCAGTTTTGTGCGTAATAAAATTTCAACCATGCCCAGGACACCATTCATTGGCGTTCTAATCTCATGACTGATGGTCGCCATAAATTCACTTTTTACCCGGCTGGCTTTTTCAGCAATATTTTTTGCCTGCAAAGCTTCGATAGTAATAGTCTGTAATTCATTATTTTTTTTGTAAATATCCTTGGTTCGTTCAGCTACCTCACTTTCCAGTCGCTGGCTATAACTGGCCAGCTGGCTGTCCCGCTGCTGTATTTCATTGAGCATTTCATTAAACACATCAACCAGCGTACCGTATTCATCATTGCTGATTTTATTAGCACGAATGTCATATTTTTTTTCTGAAGATACGGATTTCATGGTTTGCATTAATTCTGTCATGGGGGCAGTAAATACTTTTTGCAGACGGGTGGAAATAAGCACAACAATTAAAAAAGAAATAATGGCAATAGAAGAAACCAGAAAATAGTAATGGTCCAGTTGTTTAATTAAGGTATTTTGCTGATAAATCAGATGAATAGAACCCACAGGTTCGCCCTGCAAGGTGATTTTCCGGGCAATAAAATGATATAAGGGATCGGTGTCGGAAGAGCTTAGATGAGAGCAATCCCATGATTTGGTATTTATTAATGGTAAGGGGGCCATATCGGTATATTTGGGTGAAATATAGTAACTGAAAGGTTTATTTTTTTTATCGCATAAAATTGAGGCCACAATATCGGCATGTGTGTTCAATGATTTAAGAGTTTCTCTGGCGGCACCGGGATCATCAAAAGCCATTGCTGCAGCAGTGTTCCAGCCGACCACATCGGCCAGAGCTGTCAGTTCCTGAATGGTATCACTATTTGCTCTGCGAGTTTCATTGAATATAACTGCAGATGTTAGTAATATCAGGCCAATTGCAGAGGCAAGGCTCATCATCAGGATCAGTTTAAAGTTGACTGACAGGTTTTTAAAATTAAGTATCATGGCGTACTAACCTGGTCCTTTTTTTATGATTGCCAGTTTAAGCAGTCTGGAGCTAATTTTTAGACCGGACTGCAGGGCCTTGACAGGATCAATCTGAAAACGGATTTTATTGTTCTGAATAATAAAGTTTAAAATGGCACCTGATTGATGAATATCGGGCAGCTCACTTATGGTAAGAATAGAATGTTGTTGGGCTAATTTAAAGATTTGTCTCATATTACTCTGTTTTATGCCGCTGATCACCAGTATGTGACATTGACGTATCATATTGAGTCGGGAAATAATTGTAAAATGAGAAATATGACCATTAATTATTTTTCCATTAACCATATGAAAGCTGCTTTTTAGCGTTTCATTACCCATTACACAGATATTGATATTTTGTGAAAACTTAAGTTTTTGTTCAGGCCATTGAGTTAGTCGGGCAAAATTCAGGGTAAATGCCGCTTTAACTAGATACTCATTTATCAGATCATGACGCGGGGAAGCAACCCCATAATTTATGGATAACAAACTGAACATCAACAGTATAAACTGTCGTATCCGATGAAAGTTGTTAGAGTGCTTCATTATTTTATTGCTTTCCGTGTCTTTTGTATCGGTTAGTTACGTTACATGGGGCATGGGTGTCCTGATTTAGTGAGAGAACTCCTAGTATTGCCAGAGTAATTTAAAATAAACGCCGCGCTCAATTTCAACAGCACCACTTTTGCTGCTGCCATGGAGGTATTCAAGGTGTTCTGAGTCTAATAAATTCTGTCCCACCAGAGAAAATTCCAGAGATTTGTTCACTTGCCAGGCCACTCGTGTGTCCAGGGTAGTATAGCTGTCAATGGTGATTTTCTGACCTTTTAGATAATCATTAAATTTGTCTGTAAATTTAAGCCATAGGTTGAGCTTAAGATTTTCCTTAAGCTGAATATTGCTGCGTAAGGAGATATTTTGATGCGGTGAGTCAGGAATCTGCTCATCATTGATGCTCTTAATGCTTTGATTATAGTAATTATAAGCCAGATCCCAGTCCCACCAGTTATGCATCTGCCAGCGAGAAGCCAGTTCAAAACCGGAATTATAGCCAGATTGATCATTATTAATACCCAGAACCGGTACAGGATTTGTCAGGCTGGGCAGACCAGTTACGGAAAAATCCAGTAAATTTTCGTATTCACTATAATAAATAGTCATATCTACTGACCAGAATGAGGTGGGGATCACTCGGTAGCCGATTTCATAACTGGTGACCTGTTCGGATTTAATATCCTTATTACCCTGTAAATTAATAACTGGAAAATCAGGGTCGCTGGAGGGAAATAATAAGGAGGAATCATATTCGTATCGTGATGGAATACGATTAGCTCTGGAAATAGCTGACCAGAGTTTGTGCCTGGGATGGATATTCCAGAAAATACGGGCACTGGGCTGAATTTCCCACTCGGTGTATTCGTTGTGCTCAACTTTTGAACCCAGGGTTAACCAGAGCTGATTAGGCAGTAGGGTCATTTCATCCTGAATAAAAACATTGTAGAGATGTTCATTATTATTATCCGGGATATATGAGCCGCTCAGTAAATCAAAATCTGCCCGAATATATCGGTATCCGGCTCCCCAGACAATATCATGTATATCCTGCAGGGCAAAGCGATGCTGAAACTCCAGATCCAGAGTGGTATGACTAATATCTGCAAAGGCTTCGTCTCTTCGGGCATAGTCATAATAGGCCTGCAGAGAATAACTGGAGGTTAGTGATTGAGTATGCTGCCAGCGTCCCAGCAAGTTGGCACCAGAGGTTCGGGTGCTCTGATCTGAACGTTCTATCCGGACAGGATTAAGATAGGGAAGTTTTGTAGTTTCACTGTTTTTATTGCGATAAAAATCCCCCTGCAGTGTCATATGATCCTGGTTGCTGAGCTGACTGTCCAGGCGACCTCCGCTTTGAAAGGCTGTCCAGTCATCATCAGCATTACCGCCTTGCCATTGGGCAAAATTTTCCCGTTTACGGCCTTTTAAATAGACTTTGCCATAAGTGTCCGTATTGAGTCGGGTACCGTAGCGTAAATGGCTGAATGCCCGTTCATGAGTACCGCCACCAATACTGATCAGGGTTCCCTGGGTATCAATGGCATTTTTGGTAATAATATTAATAACACCATTAACCGCATTGGCTCCCCATAGGGTAGCTCCGGGGCCTCGAATAACTTCAATACGTTCAATATCTTCCAGCAGAGTATCCTGTACATCCCAGTAAACGCCTGAAAACGCAGGTGTATAAACTGTACGTCCATCAATCATAACCAGCAATTTATTAGCAAAGCGCCCATTAAAACCACGACTGGTTATGGCCCACTTATTGGCATCAATACGGGCTACTTCAATGCCGGGAGCCATCCTTAGAGCTTCTGGAATACTGGTGACACCACTTTGCCGGATATCTTCCTGGCTGATAACAAACACCGCTGCAGCACTATCAGAGAGTGTCTGTTCTTTTTTACCGACGGAGGTGACTTCAACATTCAGTAACTGTTCAATGTCCAGTGCCAGTATTTCTTCGCTGCTGGCAGAGGTCTGATTGTCAGCATGACCTGGCATGCTAAGCAGTATCAGACCGCTTACAACAAAAAAGCATACTATTATGGTATGGAATATCCGGTTTAACATATTTTGTATAATATATCGTTATTAAGAAAAGTAATATCAGTAAATCATAACAT
>JALSUJ010000388.1 GCA_027071355.1 Gammaproteobacteria bacterium
TTCAACATAATAATTTATTCTTGGATTTTTACTTCTTAGATAAATCCTAGCATCAAAGTGTCCATCAGATTGGTTATCACAAAATGATAGTATCTCTCCCATAACACCTAAATCTTGTTGTACATCATTTTGCACATCTACAACAGCTTCATTCATAAATGATGCCATATCCCCAAACTGATCTTTTGTAGTTATTATCTATTAGTCACAGCCTGTGTTCATGCTGAAGAACTGGATAGAATTGAACCCTCTCAGCTGCCTGTCCCTGCTAGTGACAAACCGGCTGAATTTGTCGATACTCCCTATGCCGACGAACAAAAGGTATTGTTTGAATTTTTTCTGGATGAACCGGAAAAAATTAACTCCGCACTGTACTGGCTGCGCTCCTATATGAACACCCTGATGGCTGAACCTTATGGTCTGGCACCCGAATTTATGAATATTATTGTATTAATCCACGGCACCGAAATTGTCACCCTGGCTAAAAAAAATTACCCAAAATACCAAAGTGCCGTTAATCGGATGATGTATTATGAACAACTGGGTGTAGAGTTCAGAGTCTGTGGTGATGCAGCCCGGGATTTTGGTTATAGTGCCGATGATTTTTACAGTTTTGTTAAAATCATACCTTCCGCAATGGTAGAACTGGCCCACTGGCAAAATAAAGGCTATGCCATTATACGACCTCTTGTTTTTGAGAAAAAACATTCTATTGAGGATATTCGGTAAGAATTTCTTCAATTTATTCACATATCACTCAACCTCAGTCCTCTTTCCGGAACTCTGTTCCCTCTTCCATTTCCAGCCAATCTCTAGGATAATAACCTGTCTTAACAGGAGTATTTAATGAAGTTCAGCACTGAAGAATTCCGCAACTGGAAAAATAAAAAAGTCACACTACTGGGGATGTCCGGGGTGGGTAAAACCTATTTATCCAGCCTGTTAAGAGACTCTGAATGGTTCCATTTTTCGGGAGACTATCGCATTGGTACTCGTTACCTGGATGAACCTATTATGGACATGATCAAACAACAGGCCATGCAGGTTCCTTTCCTCAAGGAATTATTAAGAAATGACTGGATTTCAATTCGTAATAATATCAAAGTACATGATCTGGGGCCGGTACTCAGTTATATCGGAAAACTGGGTGATCCTGAACAGGGGGGTGTTGAACTTGAAGATTTTATTCAACGTCAGGCCTGTTATCGTAATGCCGAAATTGCAGCCATGCAGGATGTACCCTCCTTTATTGAAAAAGCTCAGAAAATTTACGGTTACCAGCACTTTGTCAATGATGTCGGCGGCAGTTTATGTGAACTGGATGAACCTGCAGTACTGGATACTCTGATTCAGCATACCATGATCCTGTATATTCAGGTCACCGATAAGGATGAAGAAAACAAGCTCATTGAACGGGCCAAAAGTGCACCTAAACCGCTTTACTATCGTCCACATTTCCTGCAGGAACAGCTCTCCATTTATCTGTCTGAAAATAAGTTACAATACGCTGCCCAGATGAATCCTGATGATTTCACCCGCTGGATTTTCCCGCGTCTGTTTCATTCACGTATTCCTCGCTATGAAGCCATTGCCAGACCTCACGGTTATACTGTGACATCACAGGAAGTATCTCAGGTAAGAGATCAGAGCGACTTTCTTGATTTGCTAGAAACAGCTATTTCCAGAACAGGAAAGTAATTCTACTATGCCTTTAGTCGCACATAATCAACTACCGTCTTTTGCACGCTTACAAAAGGAAGGCATAAAAGTCCTGCCCCCTGATGCCGCCCTGCATCAGGATATTCGTGAGCTACATATCGGGCTACTGAATATGATGCCTGATGCTGCCTTAAGTGCAACAGAAAGACAGTTCTTCCGACTTATCGGTGAAAGTAATCCAATTGCACAGTTTTATGTCCACCCTTTTAGCCTGAATGAAATCCCCCGTTCAGATAAAGCCAGAGAATATCTGGATCAGTACTATGAATCATTTGATGATATTAAGAGCATGGGGCTGGATGCACTTATTGTCACCGGAGCCAATGTATCCGGTCCGGAACTCTCTCAACAGGCATTTTGGGATCCATTAAAAGAAGTATTTGACTGGGCCTGGGAAAATGTCACCTCAACGCTATGCTCCTGTCTGGCTACTCATGCGGTCATGGAGTTCCGCTATGCGCAGAAAAGAGTCCATCAGGGTGATAAAATCTGGGGAGTTTTTCCACATCATATTATAGATAAAACCCATCCCCTTATTAATGATATCAATACCCGTTTTGATGTACCGCATTCCCGCTGGAATGCGGTATCACGTTCCCAGTTTGAGGCTCAGCATCTCAGGATACTGGTGCAATCAGATAATGGCATGGTTCATCTGGCTACCAGTAGCGATGGCTTTCGAACTATATTTTTTCAGGGACATCCTGAATACGATACCATTTCGCTGCTAAAAGAATACAAGCGTGAAGTATTGCGTTACCAGCAGGGTGAAATAAGCACTTACCCGCCTTTCCCTGATAATTACCTGGGGTACTTCAGCAAAGCCATACTTAATGAATACCGATTGCGGACTGAGCTGGCTCAGCACCATCGAACTGAACCACCAGATTTTCCAGAACAGCTGATTAGCCCGAGCATTGATAATACCTGGCATGATACAGCCGTTGAAGTGATAGGCAACTGGATGGGACTCATCTATCAGCTCACTCATAATGATCGGCATTTGCCTTTTATGGAGGGTATTGATCCGGATAACCCGTTAGATTTACCCGGTCAGATTTAATGAGCATAGTTAACAGACATTCTTTTAACTCTGCTCTGACTTTATTGTATGTCTTACTTATTACCCTGTTCTCTAATTCCTGCCTCCAGGCTGCCCAGATTCAGGTAGCAGTAGCCAGTAACTTCAGTGAACCATTAAAAAATCTTGCCCGCCAGTTTGAACAGCAGACAAATCATAAAATTATTGTAATTAGCGGTTCTTCAGGCAAACTTTATGCGCAAATTATTCATGGCGCCCCCTATGATGCCTTCTTTTCTGCCGACCGCCGGCGGCCCAAATTACTGGAGCAAAATAACCAGGCACTGAAAAATAGTCGTTTTACCTATGCCATAGGCAAACTCATTCTCTGGAGCCCGGATCCGAAATTAATCCATCACAGTAGTGAGGTACTATTTACCCACTCTTTTGAGCACATTGCCATGGCCAATCCCCGCCTGGCTCCTTATGGCCTGGCGGCAAAACAGGTTGTGCAGAAACTGGGGTTGTGGAATAGCTTAAAAAATAAAACGGTTCGGGGAGAAAATATTGCCCAGGCCTTCCAGTTTGTTAAAAGCGGTAATACTCCCCTGGGCTTTGTTGCCCGTTCACAGGTAGTCACACCCTCCCGTCCACTGACCGGTTCACTCTGGGAAATACCGGACAGCTATTACGCCCCAATACAACAACAGGCTGTTCAGTTAAAGGACAATCCTGCCAGTTATAAGTTTCTGGCTTTTGTCCAATCAAAAGCAGCGCATAAAATCATTCAGTCCTATGGTTATGGTATCCCGCATGCTCAGTGAACAGGATATCAGCGCACTTATTATTACCTTAAAGCTGGCCGGCATATCCACCCTGTTATTACTTATTATCGGTACCCCTGTCGCCTGGTGGCTGTCGCGGACTAAAAACCGCTTTAAATTCTTTTTTGAAGCAATTATTGCCCTGCCGCTGGTACTCCCGCCTACCGTACTGGGTTTTTATCTGCTGATAGCTCTTGGTCCTAACGGGCCCATTGGCGGGTTAATGCAATGGCTAGGAGGACAGCCGCTGGCATTTACTTTTACTGGCCTGATCATAGGCTCGGTATTTTATTCCATGCCCTTTGTTATTCAGCCTTTACAGGGTGCCTTTAGCAACATTGGCAAACGTCCGCTTGAAGCAGCGGCAACACTCAGAGCCGGCCCACTGGATCGTTTTTTCAGTGTGGCAGTGCCATTGGCTCAATCCGGCTTTCTGACAGCCATAGTACTGGGTTTTGCCCATACTATTGGAGAGTTTGGCGTAGTATTAATGATTGGCGGTAATATTCCCGGTCAAACTCAGGTACTATCTATTGCCATATACGATCATGTAGAAGCTCTGGAATACTCCAAGGCACACTGGCTTTCTGGTGGATTGCTATTATTATCCTTTTTGATGCTGCTCAGTGTATACGCTCTTAATCGTCGCTTTTCAGCCCTGCTCAGGAATTAAACAGGATACCTGTAACACATGAGTATTTCATTAAGATTTTATTTAGCACGGCCTGATTTTACTCTCAATGTTGATCTGGACATTCCATCACAGGGAGTCACTGCCCTGTTTGGTGATTCAGGCTGTGGTAAAACCACCTTATTAAGAACAATTGCCGGGCTGGAGCGATGTCCTAACGGCTTTTTGCAAATTGAAGATACTATCTGGCAGGATAATACACACTTTGTTGCCACCGAAAAACGTGCTCTGGGTTATGTGTTTCAGGAAGCCAGCCTGTTTGAACATATGAATGTGATGAAGAATATCCAGTACGGATATTCCCGAGTCCCTGAAAAAGAACGTAGTATTACCCTGGAACAGGCTATTGAGCTGCTGGATATAGAACCATTGCTGTATCGTAAAACCAGTCAGCTTTCCGGTGGCGAACGTCAGCGGGTTGCCATTGCCCGGGCTCTGGCCAGCAGCCCTAAAATTCTGCTGATGGATGAACCGCTCTCTGCACTGGATTTAAAACGCAAACGGGAAATTATGCCATTTCTGGAATCCATGCACGACAGTCTCAGTATACCGGTTATTTATGTCAGCCATGCAGCGGGAGAAATTGCACGTCTGGCCGATCATCTGGTATTAATGGAGCAGGGAAAGAATATTGCGTCCGGTGCACTGGATACCATGCTGACCCGGCTGGATCTGCCTTTAGCACACGGGGATAAGGCCGCCACCTTAATTCATGCCTGGGTGGCAGAACACGATCCGGACTTTGCTGTGACTTATCTGGATTTTCCCGGTGGCCGCTTTACGGTTGCCCATAAAGAACTGCCCATTAATCACCCGGTTCGATTACGAGTAATGGCTAGAGATGTCAGTATTACTCTGGAACGCCAGACCCAAACCAGTATTTTAAATATCTTCCCGGCTATAGTGGATTCTATCAGCCCGGAAGGTAAAGCCCAGGTTATGGTACGCCTGCTGGTTAATGGCATTCCCATGCTGTCACGCATTACCAGAAAATCGGCGGCTATTCTGGATTTAAAAGCGGGTAAAAAGGTTTATGCTCAGGTTAAGACGGTGGCCTTATTATCCTGAGTCCTGAGCAGCGGCAAAAAGGCGGTACAAATCAACGATCCTAAATAAATCATACTGAAGAGTTACATAATAAATTGCCTTAATTTTTGTAGTGCAATTATTGCCTGATTTTGATATAGTTTAATAACTAAGTAAAATACTTGGTTATTAAACCTAAATAATTCAGTTGAACTATTTATATCCCGTATCAGGAAAAAACATGAGCACAAAAATCTACCATAATCCCCGTTGTTCCAAATCCCGTCAGACATTACAACTATTAAAGGATAACGGAGTTGAACCTGAAATTATTGAATATCTTAAAACCCCGCCGACAGTAGCCGAGTTAAAAGCAGTCTTAAACTCGCTGGATATGAAACCCCGTGACTTAATGCGTAAAAAAGAAGCTGAATACCGGGAAAATAATCTGGATGATGAATCCTTAAGTGATGAAGAACTAATTGCCGCTATGGTCAAATTTCCTAAACTGATTGAACGCCCTATTGTGGTTACTGAGGACAAAAAATACGCGCTGGGAAGACCCCCTGAGAATGTTTTGAACATTATTGCCTGATCAATTCATGATTTAAAATTCAACCAGACAGACATATAAGCATATTATGAATACACAAAGCACCATAGATAATATCACTGCTCAACGCAGCACCGATCAAAAACAGATCACTGCGGCAATAATTTCAGAAACACTATTTCTCGCTAATTTATTACTGATACCGGTGATCCCATTTTTAATTTTGTTTACTATGTTTCAAAAGCATAAGAACAACCCGGATTCTCTGGCCTTTAATCATATACGCCAGAATTTTATTGCCAGTATCCTGGCTGGAATATTTATTGTGTGTGTGGTGGGGGCATTTTATTTTTTAAGTAATGTCAGTGCCGCGGCGACCTGGACTATTATTATTATTTATATTACCTGTGTGCACAGTGTCTTTGTGATGTATGGTATATACGGTCTGTCAAAAGCAATGGGCGGCTATAAGGTGAAATTCCCGTTTATTGGAAAAAAAATTAATTGATAGTCATGTTCTCTTTTTTGCAGATTTCTGCAAAAAAGAGAACATGCAATCCTATAGAAAATCCAGTATTTGCTGTTCAATATCCTGTTTATCAATCACTGTTTGCTGAACGATTTCCCGGTCAAATAAGTCACTGATTATCTGTGGTATCTCTATGCCGGCTTCTCTGGCAATAGCTTTTAGAGCATCCTGATCATCAGCACCTTCTTCACCGGTTAACGCATTGGCAATAGTAGGTGAGAATTTTGTCCATTCTGCGGTTGAATAAGCAATAGTTTTTAAAGCTTTGTCCCGACAGGTATCATAGGCCTTAAAACAGGTTGCCGTATGAGGGTCCATTAAATAACCCTGAGCAAAAGCATCCTTAATATATTGCTTGCCTTCTTTATCTTCGCAGAAATCAGCAGCAAATACAGCCTGTAAACTAGCCAGCTCATCCTTACTCAATTCATAATGATTGTCATTATCCAGCTGGGACATTAATTCTCGGGTTCGTTCTGCACCAAATAGATCATATAAAATTCGTTCAACATTTGAGGATTTCAGAATATCCATTGCCGGGGAACTGGTTGAAATAACCGACATATTTCTTAAATCGTATTGACCGTCACGAATTAAATGCGTCAGAACATTATTTTTATTGGAAGCAATAAGAATTTTTTCAACAGGCAGCCCCATTTTCATTGCATAATATCCGCCCAGAGCATTACCAAAATTACCACTGGGAACATCCAGATACACTTTTTCACCCAATGCAATATCACCCAGTCGAACCAGTTCCAGATAGCTATAGATATGATAAATTAACTGAAAAATAATACGTCCGAAATTGACTGAATTGGCAGCGGATAAATGAATATTTTTTTCTTTCAAACGCGCCTTAAAGGTTGCAGAACCGAGTAAGCGTTTTAAGGCGTTCTGGGCATCATCAAAGTCGCCATGAATACCGATAACTTTCAGATTAGCGGCATTCTCCGTCACCATCTGCAGGCGCTGAACATCTGAGGTGCCGCCATCAGGATACAGACAGGCAACCTGTACCTTAGCACGGTTCTTAAAGGTTTCCAGTGCTGCAGGACCGGTATCACCACTGGTGGCCGCCATAATAAGATAATTTTCATTACGCTTTTGTGCCAGTGAGGATAACACCACCCCGAAAGGCTGTAACGCCATATCTTTAAAGGCACGTGTTGGCCCGTGATAAAGTTCACTGACGTATAAGTCCTCTTTGACCTTAGTCAGGGGTACTGGATTTTGAGGATCATCAAACTGATCATACAAATCAAGGGCTTCATCAATTACTGCTGAATCAATATCAATTTCAAACGCGGATAAAACGGCTTTAGCCAGTGTTTTATAGGATGAATTAAGCTGTTGCTGTAGAAAATCAGCACCTAAATCCGGCAGATATTCAGGTACATAAATGCCCCCGAAAGAAGCAATTGGAGCCAGTATGGCCTGTGAAAAACTAACCTGCAATGGGTGTTCACCATCATTACCAC
>JALSUJ010000389.1 GCA_027071355.1 Gammaproteobacteria bacterium
CCGGTCAGTTCCGGCCACTTGCCGGCAGCCAACCGACAATCGGTTCACGGCATAAACTTGAGCAGGTAAAGGAAATTAAAATCGAACTGGTATGCGAACAGCCATTTTTACAGGCATCCATAGCGGCCATGAAACGCAGCCACCCTTATGAAACCCCAGCTTATGATGTCTGGAAACTGGAAAATTTTTAAGGATGCACTGATTAACCCAAATCAAACATAAATACCCACGACTAACAGCAGGGCTAAGGTTAATATATTAAAATCTATTCAACCGGTTTATGGGGAATATGGATAACCAGGTAAAGAGGTAAGGAATCACCGGGCATCTTCACCGGAACGGTCATTTTCACCTGGGGTCGATGATTTTTATCCATCACTGTGACTATTAGAGAGTAGCTGTTCTGTTTTATAACATCCCCAGCAGGATAATGCAGAACAAAATGGATGGGGTATTTCGTTATAACAGAACAAGTTGTGTAAGCAATACGCTGTATAACGTGTGTCTTTTTTTTCTGTTCAGTGAGTTCAAAACAGACAGATAGATCGGTAACAGCCTTACCCTGGGGAAGATAAACGCTTAAATTTCCAAAAATGCGCCCGGGCGTCGTCCCAGACACAGGACTGACCTCCTGCGCATACAGGTAACTGGAAAAAATAGTTAATAGAAGAAAACACAGCGTAGCCACTAAGTTAAGCATAACATAGCTTGCCAGAGACTAACGCACAGCAGTAATTGCTGTGCGTTAGTATAAAATCAGCGTCATACTAAAAGAAAGAAATGCTAAAAAAGAAATCAGGCCTTTCTTCTGGAAACAGCAAGCAGACCAAATAATCCAGAAGCAAATAACCAGATTGCTGCCGGAATCGGGACAGCCTGTATCTGCCAGCCAACATCTTTTAATGCTGCAACATCCAGATTGGTAAATACCTTACGCTGCCCAGGGGCAATAGATGGTGTCATAGCAGCTTCCTGAGACACCCCATTAGCTAGACTCATTGTCCCACTTGCCCAGTGATCAGCACCTGTATTTACTGGTACATTGGCACCATAAGTAGCAACAGCGTTGGTACCGGTAAACAGCCCGTTCGAAATTTTATTACTCCATGATGCAGCTGTTCCAATACCTAGTACATGTCCTAACTCATGCAATGCAACAGAATAAAAATCAATCTGATTGGTACCAAGATCAGCGCTGGTGGATACATTCTTGTCAAAATACCAGTTTGTAGTGGTATTAAAGGTGATTGCTCCACCCCAAAGTGAAAAATCAGTAGCTGGTGTAGCATTTACACCTGACTGCCCACGTGTTTGTGCATTGTTATAAAATGATGAAGAATAAGTGTTGACACCGTAACCACCTGGACCACCCTGACCCAGGGTGCTACCCGTTAATGCGCTTCCTCCTACATAAACGGTTATTGTCGCGGCGGCAACACTGAAATCGCTAACCGTGGTTGAATTACCTGTTCCCGGGCTATTAAATATCGCATTAAAGTGATTACTACCAGATGAATTAATCGCAGTTAAATTATCAGTAATCCTGATACCAAAAAAACTACCAGCTGCATTTAATGTATTCCTGGCGTTCACATTAAAAAAATTATTGGTATCATAGGTATAATCAAAATTAATGGTTAATGCTGCTGCCTGTTGACTTGCCACAACTAGCAAACCAACCAGGATGCCCTTAAATAAATTCATTATTATTTGCCTCATTTTGTTATTGTTCTCATTATTATTTATAGAAAACTTTACACATTTATAGAGATAAGCCTTTTAAAGGGCATGAATGCAATAAACATACCATAATTATTATTACTTATAATACAATTGCTTATATATATTAGCTATATTAGAAAAACAATATATGTAAGAAATATCGACTAATCAAACTAACTTTTCCAGTAAATACCGGCAAAAATAGGATAGTAACTAATCAAGGCGACAGCCGTTGGATTGTCCATTTTGCGTTATCATCAGGCTGATAGAAAAACACATCATGCAGGCGGTTTTCCCTTGCCTGCCAGAATTCAAAGCTGGCTGGCCTGACCCGGTAGCCACCCCAGAAATCCGGTAAAGGCACCTCACCCTCGGCAAATTTCTGTTTGATTTTTTCCACCATGGTATCAAGCAAAGCACGGGTTTTAATCACCTGGCTTTGATGCGATGACCAGGCACCAAGCTGACTGCCGCGCTGGCGGGTAGAAAAATACTTTAGCGATTCTGCCACGGAAATTTTTTCTGCCAGGCCGGTAATTTTT
>JALSUJ010000390.1 GCA_027071355.1 Gammaproteobacteria bacterium
TAAAGGTGTCTTTGGAAAACAGATTAAAATGCCCGCCACCGCTCATGGATGAACCCCGAATCGCATAAAGCATCAGAGAACCACCGATCACCAGCACCAAAAATGCCAGAATAAAGGAACCCCGGGTTGGATCAGAGGCAAATGCATGTACCGAAACCAGCACTCCGGAACGTACCAGAAAGGTTCCCAGAAGGCTTAGAGAAAAAGCGATTAGAGCTAATAATACTGTCCAGCTTTTAAAAGCACCGCGTTTTTCTGTTACCACTAATGAGTGTATTAAAGCAGTACCAATCAACCAGGGCATAAAGGACGCATTTTCAACCGGATCCCAGAACCACCAGCCACCCCAGCCCAGTTCATAATAAGCCCACCAGCTTCCCAACGCGATTCCCAGGGTCAGAAACATCCAGGCAATAACGGTCCATGGTCGTGACCAGCGAGCCCAGGCAGAATCCAGCTGACCGGAAATCAGACCGGCAATAGTAATACTGAAGACCACAGAAAAACCCACATAGCCCATATAAAGCATGGGTGGATGAATTGCCAGTCCCGGATCCTGTAATAATGGATTGAGATCACGCCCATCCATAGGCGCTGGAAATAACCGTTCAAACGGATTTGAGGTAAAAATAATAAATAATAAAAAACCAATGCTGAGCATGCCCATGACTGAAAGCACTCGCGAAGTCATTGTAATGGGCAAGCTTTTACTAAAATAGGCAACCGCCAGCGTCCAGCACGATAATATTAATAACCATAACAGGAAAGAACCTTCATGAGCGCCCCAGACTGCTGAGATCTTATAAATCATCGGCAGTGCAGAATTGGAGTTTGAGGCAATATATTTAACTGAAAAATCATCTGCGGTAAAAGAATAAACCAGCGCAATAAAAGCAATCAGAATAAAGATAAATTGTGCCACCACGGCATAACGTGAAAACTGCATTAACTGTAAATTATTTTTTTGTGCGCCATATAAAGGAACTGTGGCCAGAAATAATGCAACTGACAGAGCAATAATCAGGGAAAAATTCCCAATTTCAGGTATCATTGTGCATTGCCTCCTGGCATAGACTGAGATGTTGCGGTTTTAGCGGCATTTTCAAGCAGTTTTTTCTTACCGTTTTCATGGGCTTTATCCAGTGCTTCCTGAACTTGCGGAGGCATGTAATTTTCATCGTGCTTGGCCAGGACTTCATTAGCAATAAAATGCATTTTTCCGGCTTTGGTAGAACCATCAATCTTGCCAGTGGCCACAATGCCCTGACCTTCTCTAAACAGATCCGGCAGAATACCGGTATAAGTAACAGCAATGGTTTCAGGCCCATCGGTCACATCAAAATGAATGGTCAGACCGTCTTTTTCCCGCACGACACTGCCTTTTTGTACCAGTCCACCCAAACGGAAAGAATGACCAATGGGTGCCTCTCCAGCTTTAACCTGAGTCGGGCTGAAAAAATACAATAGATTCTGATCCAGCGCTTTAAGACCCAAGGTCACTGCTGCGCCGACACCGGCCAGGATCAGTAACACCAGAATCAGCCGATTTTTACGTTTAGGATTCATGCCTGCTCCTGCTTATTGGTCTGAGTTTCACGACGATACTTCATGGCTAAATCCTTAAAAATAGTTTTTTTGTCAACCAGGGGCTTAAATGCGACATAGCCCATAATTACCATTGCCAGACCGTAGGAAGACCAGACATAGGCTCCATATTTACCCATTTGAAGCATTTCCATCATAATGATTTCTCTTATAAAACTTTTAATAATTACTCAGCGTAAACTACCGTATCTGCCTGTAGCGTCTATATTTCCGGGGACGCTCAAGCACATCCCTGGGTCTTTTTATCTTAGTGATTGATAATATCCTTAACCCAGCGATTATTCTGTTCTGTAACCAGAACTTTATTGCGAGCTCTCATTAAGACCACAGCACCATAATAAAGTTTAAAACCTAACGCCATTATTAACAAAGGAATTAACATGGAGATATCAATTGAGGGTTTATCAAATTTGGTTACCGTAGCTCCCTGATGCAGAGTATTCCACCACTCCACAGAATAATGGATTATAGGGATATTAATTACACCTACAATAGCTAAAATAGCACAGGCCCTGGCCGCTGCCCGGGGATCTTCAATGGCAGATTCAAGTGCCATATAGCCCAGATAAAGAAATAACAAAATCAGTTCTGAGGTCAGTCGTGCATCCCAGACCCACCAGGCACCCCACATAGGCTTACCCCAGATGGAACCTGTGACC
>JALSUJ010000391.1 GCA_027071355.1 Gammaproteobacteria bacterium
ACTTATTGATAATCAGGGAAAGATTTATGCATTTTTTTAAATGTCAGTTTGTTGTTACAGGAGTCCCCAGTGTCCATTGAAAATCCACATCGTTTTGTTAGTCGTCTTACCCGTGACACCCTGGCTATAATTTTAGCGGGTGGGCAAGGTTCTCGTCTGAAAGAGTTAACCGCCTGGCGAGCCAAGCCCAGTGTCCCCTTTGGCGGTAAATTCCGGATCATAGATTTTCCATTATCCAATTGTGTTAACTCGGGTATTCGACGTATTGCCGTGGCGACTCAATATAAATCACATTCGCTGATCCGCCATATTCAACAGGGCTGGGGACATTTTCGTGGTGAATTTGGTGAATTTGTAGAATTATTACCGGCTCAGCAGCGTATTAAGGAAAACTGGTATCTTGGGACAGCAGATGCCTTATACCAGAATCTGGATATTATTCGAGCCCATGATCCCGAATATATACTGGTGCTAGCCGGTGATCATATTTACAAAATGGACTATGGCGTTATGCTGGCCCGGCATGATGAAAATCAGGCGGATTTAACTGTCGGCTGTTTTGAAGTGCCGGTTGAAGAAGCCAAAGCATTTGGGGTAATGGCCATTGATGAAAATAATCGTATTATTGAATTTGCTGAGAAACCAGAACATCCAAAGCCGGTGCCGGGTTCTTCTGATAGAGCACTGGCTTCTATGGGGATTTATATTTTTAACACCAAATTTTTAATAGAACAATTAATTAAAGACGCAGACAATATTGATTCCAGCCGTGATTTCGGCAAGGATATTATTCCACAGGTAGTTACCAAATACCGGGCATTTGCTTATTCTTTTAACAATAAAGAAGAACAGAATCAGATATACTGGCGAGATGTGGGTACTATCGATGCCTTCTGGAAAGCCAATCAGGAATTAATCGGGGTCTCTCCTGAATTGAATCTTTACGATGAAAAATGGCCTATATGGACTTATCAGGAGCAACTGCCGCCGGCTAAATTTGTATTTGATGACGATGAACGTCGTGGTATGGCTGTTGATTCCATGGTTTCCGGCGGCTGTATTATTTCCGGTTCCAAAATCAGTCATTCCCTGCTGTTTTCTAATGTCCGGGTCAATTCTTATTCACTGGTGGAAAATTCTGTCATTTTACCAGATGTTACTATCGGCCAGAACTGTGTGATTAAACGTGCAGTAATTGATAGAGGCACCAGAATTCCGTCAGGCACTCAGATTGGCGTCAATCCTGAAGAAGATCGGAAGCATTTCCGGATCAGTGAAAACGGCATTGTGCTGGTGACGCCTGATATGATTGGGGATAAACTTCATACCGTTCGGTAAATAATAACTAAAAATCAGTAACTATCCATTCATTATTCCCTCTCACTTGAAGAGCGGGTGAGGGCTGCTTTATTTTTTAAGCGCCCCGGATGGAATGCGGATGAAATAATTATATTTTGATAAAAGGGGAAAGTAATCAGTGACATCTTCCAGTGAAGACAGGTTAGACGATAAATTAAAAGTGGTACTGTGCTGGCATATGCACCAGCCGGAATATCGTGATTTAAGAAAAAATGAATACCAGCTGCCCTGGACCTATCTGCATGTAATTAAAGACTATATTGATATGGTCGTACATCTGGAAAATAATAAGGGGGCACGTGCAGTGGTCAATTTCACCCCCACGCTGCTGGAACAGATAGAAGATTATAAATATCAGGTCATTGATTTTCTGCAGCATAATACCCCGCTGCGTGACCCCCTGCTGGCTCATCTGACGTCCAGTAAACTGCCTTCCAGTCCACCCTTACGTTCTCAGATCATTCAGGACTGTCTGCGAGCCAATAGAGAGCGTCTGATTGATCGTTTTCCGGCCTATCAGAAACTGGCCAATATGTCTGACTGGTTTATTAATAATCCGGACACCATTTTTTATCTCGAAGATCAGTATTTATATGATTTGCTTACCTGGCATCATCTGGCCTGGATGGGCGAAACAGTCAAACGCAATGACCCGCGTATTAAACGTCTGATTTTAAAGGAAAGTGATTACACTTTAAATGACCGTTATCTATTGCTGGAAGTAATAGGGGATATCCTTAATACTATTATTGAGCGTTATCGGACACTGGCTCAAAAAGGGCAGATTGAACTTTCGGTGACTCCTTATGCTCATCCAATTATCCCTTTAATGCTGGATCTGAATTCCGCCAGAGAAGCCATGCCGGATGTGCCTCTGCCGGAACATCCTGAGTATCCCGGCGGTCGGGAGCGGGTGCACTGGCATATTAAAAAGGGGCTGGATATTTTTAAAAATCATTTCGGCTTTAAACCCGTCGGCTGCTGGCCTTCTGAAGGTGCCGTCAGCGATGAAACTCTGGAGGTCCTGTCCGATTATGGTTTTAAATGGGTGGCGACCGGGGGCAGTGTATTAAACAACAGCCTGAGCCGGGCGAATATGATCGATGAGGTCTATAATAAGGTTGGTGTGCATCGGGGATATACGGTGCAGCGAAAAAAATCGGCTGATCATGAGCCGATGATTAACTGTTTTTTCAGAGACGATGGATTGTCAGATCTAATTGGCTTTACTTATTCAAAATGGCATGCGGATGATGCCGTCAATAACTTAATTGAACATCTGGAAACCATACTGCATAATCGTGAAGATCAAAATGGTCGGGTAGTGTCCATTATACTGGACGGCGAAAATGCCTGGGAATATTATCCGGAAAATGGCTATTATTTTCTGACCGCATTGTATAAGCGCCTGGCCGAGCATCCTCGTTTAGATCTGACAACATTCTCTGAATGCGTCAATGAACATTCAAAAACCACCATGCTGCCGTCACTGGTGGCTGGCAGCTGGGTTTATGGTTCCTTTTCCACCTGGATTGGTGATCAGGCTAAAAACCGGGGCTGGGATATGCTGATAGAAGCCAAGCAGTGTTTTGATGAAGTGGTGGCAAAGGGAGAACTGGATGCCGGGCAATTATGCCGGGCTGAACAGCAACTGGCGGTCTGTGAAGGTTCTGACTGGTTCTGGTGGTTTGGTGATTATAATCCTGCCGATTCCGTGAGCAGTTTTGAATCTCTGTTTCGACTGAATCTATCCATTTTATATCAGTATCTCGGAGTTTTACCGCCCAGTTATCTGACTCAGGTCTTTACCCATGGAAGCGGGGCTCCGGCAGCAGGAGGCACTATGAGACCGGGACAGGAATAGCATGATACAGAACAAAAAATATAATTGTAACGCACCTCTGGACAAGCGTCGTTCCGGAATATTACTACATCCCACCTCTTTACCCGGACCATACGGCAGCGGTGTACTAGGCAAGGATGCTTATCACTTTATTGATTTTCTTAAGGATGCCGGTTATAGCGTCTGGCAGACATTACCCCTGGGACCGACCCATGGGGATGGTTCGCCTTATCAGTCCCAGTCTGTGCATGCCGGTAATGCACAGTTAATTGATTTACAGTGGCTGGTGGATAAAGACTGGCTGGCGGAACATGATCTGCATAATTGCTTTGCTGATGTACTGGGACGATCCAAATGTATTCTCATTGCCTTCAATACGTTTCGACGGCTTTGTGAAGAACAGAGTGATTCAGCAGATTGTCTGAATTTTCAGAAATTTATTGAAGAACAGGCATTCTGGCTGGACGATTATGCCCTGTACAGCGCGCTTAAAAAAGAACATCAGAACAGGAGCTGGGTTGACTGGCCGGAAGCCCTGAAAAAACGCAAAAAGAAAGCACTCTCTAAGGCCAGGGAACGGCTGAAATACGAAATATTCTTTTATCAGTTTGAACAATACCTGTTTTTTACCCAGTGGCTGTCACTTAAGGAATACGCCAATAAAAAGGGCATTTATCTGTTTGGTGATTTGCCGATTTTCGTAGCACATGATAGTGCTGATGTCTGGGCTCAACGACAGTTTTTTAAACTGGAAGAGGAAGGCGACTCGCTGGTAGTGGCCGGAGTACCTCCGGATTATTTTTCTGCAACCGGGCAGCGCTGGGGTAATCCGCATTACCAGTGGGATGCTATGCAAGCGTCCGGCTTCAGCTGGTGGAAAGAACGCATTGAAACCCAGCAGCTGTTATTTGATGTGGTGCGTATTGACCATTTTCGGGGCTTTGAAGCCTGCTGGGAAATTCCGGCGCATGAAGATACTGCAATTAACGGTGAATGGGTTAAAGCGCCGGGAGAACAGCTCCTGACAGCGCTGTACCAGGCTTATCCTCATCTGGCACTGGTGGCAGAAGATCTGGGTATTATTACTGCAGAAGTGGATCAGCTTAGAGAGCAGTTTAATTTACCGGGTATGAAAATTATGCAGTTCGCCTTTTCCGGCGAATCCAGCAATCCATACCTGCCGCATAATCATTCGATAAATAGTGTGGTATATACCGGTACTCATGATAATGACACCACCCTGTCATGGCTGGAAACGATTAGTGAAGACGAAAAGCATTATATCCGGGAATATTTTAATTTCCCCTATGAAAACCTGAACCAGGTTCTGATGAGTATCACCATGGCTTCCGTGGCCAAACTGGCCATTCTCCCCCTGCAGGATTTATTGCAACTGGGCACTGGGCATAGAATGAATACTCCGGGGACTATTGAAGGGAACTGGCAATGGCGTTTTGGCTGGGAACAGCTTGAAGAAGAAACCCTGGCCCTGGCCAGACAAATGAACACACTATACGGGCGTTGAAGCGGGCATAAAACCTCGTTTTTTAAGGTGAGGCGCTGGGTTTACGGCGTCTTTAGCTAGCAATCCCTAATTTCTGGTACGGATTTTCGATTGGCTGGATAACTATTATTAACATTAATATTATTAACATTGAGGCAAATACAGAATGAACAAGCAGGTCTATGCGTTTGAAGATGGGGATGGCAAAAATAAAGCATTATTAGGGGGCAAGGGGGCTAACCTGTGTGAAATGACCCAGATTGGGCTGAATGTACCACCCGGCTTTGTTATTACTACAGAAACCTGTCTGAATTATCTGGCCTCTGAAAGCGGTTCTCTGCCGGACTCTTTAATGGCTGACGTACGAGAGCATATGCAGCTTCTGGAAGAAAAAACCGGTAAGCGGTTTGGTGACAGCCATGACCCGCTATTAGTCTCGGTACGTTCCGGCTCGGCCATATCCATGCCGGGTATGATGGATACCATTCTTAACCTCGGTCTTAATCTTGAAACACTGAAAGGTGAAATCGAACAGACTGGGGATGCCCGATTTGCCTATGATTCCTATCGACGCTTTATTCAGTTATTTGGCAAGGTGGCATTGGGTATTGCTGACGAACCTTTTGATGAGGCCTTTGATGCTATTAAGAATCATAAAGGTATACAGGAAGATATTGCCCTGTCCGCTGATGATCTGGCACTGGCCTGTGAAGAATTTTTAAATATTGTCCGCCAGCAAACTGGACGTGCTTTTCCTGAAGACCCCTATGAACAGCTGGAACTGGCCATTAAGGCTGTCTTTAATTCCTGGATGGGAAAACGGGCCATTGATTATCGACGAGAATTTAATATTACGCCCGAAATGGCCAATGGTACGGCGGTCAATATTGTCACCATGGTCTTTGGTAATCGGGGTGATGATTGTGCAACCGGGGTCGGTTTCACCCGTAATCCCGGTACCGGTGAAAATCGCCTGTACGGTGAATATCTGACCAATGCACAGGGTGAAGATGTAGTGGCCGGGATCAGAACCCCCAAACCCATAGAAAATTTAGCTCATGAAATGCCGGAAATGCATAAACAGCTTGAAGAGCTGCGCAGCAGACTAGAGAGCCATTATTGTGAAATTCAGGATTTTGAATTTACTATAGAACGGGGTGTTTTGTACTGCCTGCAGACCCGTAACGGCAAAATGAATGCCACTGCAATGGTCAGAACCTCGGTAGAAATGGAGCGTGAAGGACTGATCACCAAAGAGCAGGCTTTATTACGTATTAATCCCCAGCATCTGGAACAGATGCTTTATCCACGCCTGGATCCGGGTGTCAGAATTGATGCCATTGCTCAGGGCTTACCCGCTTCTCCCGGGGCTGCCAGTGGTATGGCGATATTTGATGCTGACAAGGCGGAACAGATGGGCAAGGAAGGTTTTCAGGTCATTTTGCTCAGAGAAGAAACCAAGCCCGAAGATATTCACGGTTTCTTTGCCTCTCAGGGTATATTAACCAGTCGCGGAGGTAAAACCTCCCATGCTGCCGTGGTTGCCAGAGGCATGGGCAAGCCCTGTGTGGCCGGTGCCGAAGGTATCGAGGTTGATATTAATTTACGCCAGGCTAATATTGGTGAACTGGTTATTAAAGAAGGAGAGTGGCTGACTATTGACGGTACCAGCGGTAATGTTTATCAGGGTAAAATTGCAACGGTAGAAGCAGAATTCACTGCCGAGCTGAATACCTTATTAGGCTGGGCTGATGAGCTGGCAAAACTGAAAGTCATGGCCAATGCCGATACTCCCTCAGATGCAGCAAAATCCATTAAATATGGGGCTATGGGGATAGGCTTATGCCGTACTGAAAGAATGTTTAATGATCCCGAACGACTGCCCATTGTGATAGAAATGATAGTGGCAGAAAGTAAATTGCAGCGCCAGGAAGCCCTGAACCGTTTACTGCCTATTCAACGAGCTGATTTTAAAGGCCTGTTTGAGGTAATGTCTCCCAGAAATGTAACTATTCGCCTGCTGGATCCGCCCATTCACGAATTTCTGCCTTCTGAGCCTCAGTTACAAAAAGAAATTGAGCAGCTGCAGCACCTCTATGGAATGGCTTCCGGTGCCAGTGTTTTATGCAATAGTATGAATTTGCTTGATGGCGGTGCCGGACGGCGGGTAACAGACAAAGTACCGCTGCCCACGATGGTTAATCCGGATTTAGTAGAAGAAGCTATTGTTAAAAAACAGAGTATGCTCAAAAAAGTACGGGCACTGTATGAAACCAACCCCATGCTGGGGCATCGGGGTGTTCGTCTGGGTATTACTTTCCCGGAAATCTATTCCATGCAGATCCGCGCCATACTCGAAGCCGCTGCTGAATGTGTGTCCAAAGGGATGCAAGTCAATCCTCAGATCATGATCCCGCAGGTTTCCACCGTAGAAGAATTAAAATTTATAAAACAGTTTGCTGATACCATTCATGCCGAAGTGGAAAAAACCTATAATATGAAGGTGAATTATAAATTTGGCTCTATGCTGGAAGTGGTGCGAGCCTGTATGCGAGCAGGCTCTCTGGCGGATGTCGCAGAATTTTTCTCCTTTGGTACCAATGATCTCAGTCAGGCCACCTTTTCATTTTCCCGTGAAGATGCCGAAAATAAATTCCTGCCGCTTTATAATGAACGAGGAATTTTACAGGATAATCCATTTGAAGTGCTGGACAGAAAAGGGGTGGGTAAATTAATGGAACTGGCCGTAGACTGGGGCAGAGAAAGCCGTACTGATATGTCTATCGGTATCTGCGGTGAACACGGCGGCCATCCGGACTCAATTCAATTCTGCCACAAAATAGGTCTGGATTATGTCTCCTGTTCCGGCCCGCGAGTCCCTATCGCCCGCCTGGCAGCAGCCCATGCAGCATTAGCGGAATAAGAGCAGCGCTGAGCGTTGAGAAAGAGCCGGAGCAACATTTATCTTTAAGTTAATACAAAATATTTTGGTATTTTGCTTGACTCAAGAAAAATGGATTTTATACTCTTTTGCTCAACGCTCAACGCTCAACGCTCAACGCTCAACGCTCAACGCTCAACGCTCAACGCTCAACGCTCAACGCTCAACGCTCAACGCTCAACGCTCAACG
>JALSUJ010000392.1 GCA_027071355.1 Gammaproteobacteria bacterium
GAGAACTACTTAAAGTATGCTCCCGCCCTGTGAGCTTAAGCAGTAAGAATCAGTCTGATTTTGAAAAATCACTTCCTTATGGTAAAATTGCGACCCATTTTATTAAAATTACACGTGCAGAACGCATATGTAAAAGTAAGTCAGGATCGTTTAAATGCAGTGCTCAATGCTGAAATGCAAATTACATCGGATTACCGTCACTCATGCTGAGCTTGACTACGAAGGTTCCTGCGCCATTGATACCGAATTAATGTCAGCGGCCGGTATTCTGGAATACGAACAGATAGAAATCTACAATATTACCAATGGCGAGCGTTTTTCTACCTATGCGATTAAGGCCGAGCCGGGTTCCCGTATTATTTCAATTAATGGTGCGGCCGCACACAAAGCTGATCCCGGGGATTTAATTATTATTGCGGCTTATGCCATTCTGGATGAACAGGAATTAAAATCCTATAACCCGAATCTGGTCTATGTTGATGAGCAAAATAATATCACCCATACCAATACCGCCATACCGGTTCAGGCTGTTAGTTAGGGTGCATCCATTTATTCCGCTGTTAACTTCCCCCCTGCTTCGCCTCAGAGATTGTAAAATACCTGCTCAAAGCTGGTAAATAATCACAATCAAACTATACTACTTACAATTCTTTTTTGCTGTTAAAACACTCTGGAGTTACCATGGAAAAGGCCGATATTGGATTAATTGGACTGGCGGTAATGGGGCAGAATCTTGCTCTGAATATTAATGATCACGGTTATCATCTGGCCGTATTTAATCGAACAACCTCTAAAGTTGATGATTTTATTAATGGTCCGGCAAAAGATACTCAGATTACAGGCACCCATTCTATTGAAGAATTTGTTGCTCAGTTAAGTTCTCCCCGACGTATTTTATTAATGGTTAAAGCCGGTGTTGTGGTGGATCATTTTATTGACCTGCTGCGGCCTCATCTGGATAAGGGCGATATCATTATGGATGGGGGTAACTCCCTGTATACCGATACCACCCGTCGAGTCAATGAACTGGCTGAACAGGGCATTATTTATATGGGTAACGGTATTTCGGGCGGTGAAGAAGGTGCGCGACATGGCCCCTCTATAATGCCGGGCGGTAATAAGCAGGGCTGGCCGCTGGTCAAGGGTATCTTACAGAGCATTAGCGCGAAAGTAGATGGTCAGCCCTGTTGTGACTGGATTGGTGAAGAGGGTGCCGGTCATTATGTCAAAATGGTGCATAATGGTATCGAATACGGGGATATGCAGCTGATCTGTGAAGCCTATCAGTTTATGCGCGAAGCTCTGGGTTTAAGTGTGGATGAAATTGCCGATATCTTTACCCAGTGGAATGACGGTAAGCTGAATTCCTATTTAATTGAAATCACCAGTCATATTTTAAAAGTAAAAGATAGCGACGGCCAGCCTCTGGTGGACAAAATTCTCGATACTGCCGGACAGAAGGGGACGGGCAAATGGACGGCCATTAATTCTCTGGAACTGGGCATTCCGCTCACTCTGATTGGTGAAGCGGTATTTGCCCGCTTTTTATCGGCTCTGAAATCGGAACGGCTCAAAGCAGCTAAAGTTCTGACAGCACCGGATGCTCAGTTCAGTTATAGCGCTGAAGAAAAAAACACCTACATTAATGCTGTAAAAGATGCTCTCTATGCATCCAAAATTATTTCCTATACTCAGGGCTATATGCTCATGCGTCAGGCTGCCGGAGAATACGACTGGAATCTGAATTACGGTGGTATTGCACTGATGTGGCGCGGCGGCTGTATTATTCGCAGCCGGTTTCTGAACAGCATCAAACAGGCTTATGATAATAATGCTCAACTGCAAAGCCTGCTGCTGGATGATTTCTTTCAGACGGCCATAGCGGAGGCTCAAAATGGCTGGCGTAAAACTGTAGCTCGTGCGGTTGAGTCTGGTATTCCTGTTCCAGGTTTTGCTGCGGCACTGACCTTTTATGACGGCTATCGCTGTGCAACGGTACCGGCTAATTTATTACAGGCTCAGCGTGACTATTTTGGTGCCCACACGTTTGAACGGGTCGATCAGCCCCGTGGACAATTCTTCCATCATAACTGGAGTAATGAGTAAAAGGATGAATGCACATATAAAAACCCCTAATGGCCCTCTGACAGAGGCCTGTACCGTGATTATTTTTGGTGTCACCGGGCATTTGAGTATCAATAAATTATTACCGGCACTATATCATCTGGAAGCAGGCGGACGTTTACCTGACGATGTAACGATTCTGGGCTTTGGCCGTAGAGACTGGAGTGATGAGCAATGGGGTGATGAAGTACTTAATAAGATAAAAAAATATGCTCGCGGCGGTCTGAATGAAGAGGTTTTTAAACGCTTTCGCCAGCGCCTGCATTTTCAACAAGGTGATTTAAACAGGAAAGAATCCTTTCTTGAATTGAGTAAACGACTGGAAGATACCGAGACCTTTCCTGCCAATCATATTTTCTATCTGGCTATTCGTCCTCAGGATTACCATTTTGCCACCAAAAATCTGGTGGCCGGTAAACTGCATGAAGAGCAGCATGGTTATTGTCGTCTGGTGATTGAAAAGCCCTTCGGCCATGATCTGGAAAGTTCAGAAGTACTCAATACCCAGTTACATAAACATTTTCGAGAAGAACAACTATATCGTATTGATCATTATCTGGGTAAGGATACGGTGCAGAACATTCTGGTGTTCCGTTTTGCCAACTTATTGCTGGAACCACTGTGGAACCGTAATTATATTGATCATGTGCAGATCACCCACGCAGAAACAGCCGGTGTGGGCGGACGCTCCCATTATTATGATTCTGCCGGCGCCCTGCGCGATATGATCCAGAGTCATCTATTACAGATGCTAGCACTGGTCGCTATGGAACCGCCCGCGCATCTGGATGCCAATGCGCTGCGTGATGAAAAAGTAAAAGTCCTGCGCTCTATTCGGCCTATCAGTCGTAATGCGGTTAATATGCACGCCTTTCGGGCACAATATACTTCAGGGCATGTGGACGGTGAAAATATACCCGGTTATCTGGAAGAAGATAAAATAGCCCCAGGCAGTACCACTGAAACATTTGCCGCCATGAAGTTGTATATTGATAACTGGCGCTGGAAAGGGGTCCCTTTTTATCTGCGTACCGGTAAACGTATGAAGGGAAATAACTTCCTGGTCAGTATTCGCTTTAAGCGCCCGCCTCAGCAATTATTTAAGGATACCGCTCTGGAACAGATGGATCCCGACTGGATTTTAATTAATATTCAACCGGAAGAATGTCTGCGGATTGAAATGCAGGTAAAAAAGGCCGGCCTGGAACTGGAAACCCGTACCACTCAGCTGGAAGCCTGCAGTTGCGATAAAAAGTTTAATATAGATGCTTATGAAGCCTTATTACTGGAAGTAATGGAAGGCGATCAGTCCCAGTTCCTGCGCTTTGATGAAGTGTCCTGGGCCTGGCAAATTGTTGATCCGGTCCTGCGTTCCTGGATGGAAGAACAGGACTATATACACACCTACCCCGCCGGAACCTGGGGCCCCGAAGTATCATCAAGGCTGTTTGACAGCAATGATCAGTTCTGGCGTAACAAACTGGATCATATTCTTTGTGATATAGATTAAATGCCAGGGGCAGCCATGCTGTTTCTTAACGCTTAACGCTTAACGCTGCTCCTCACCCCTTAAACTTATCTCTATCCTCAATGGCCTGAGTATATAGATCCATATATTTCCGGGCACTTTCTTTCCAGGAAAATTCCTGTTTCATACCGTTGATCATGAGTTTCTTCCAGACTTTTTTATCCTGGAATAATAAGCTGGTCAGATTAATAGCATCCAGCAGACTGGAGCCGCGATCTTCATGAAAAACGATGCCGGTGGCGTTGCTATTGCTTAGATTTTCCTTGGAGGCATGTACTACCGTATCGGCCAGACCGCCGGTTTCCCGGACTACGGGAATGGTGCCATAGCGCAAACTATACAGTTGATTTAAACCACAGGGTTCAAATCGCGAAGGCATTAAAAAGGCATCAGAGCCGGCTTCAATTAAATGTGATAAGGCTTCATCATAACCTATTTTAAGCTGAATTTGCTCGGGGTACTTCAATGACCACTGGCGCAAACGGGATTCAAGTTCCAGATCGCCGGAACCTAATATCACAATCTGTACCGGCAGCTGTAGAATTTCTTCCATATGATCCAGTAATAAATCCACCCCTTTCTGATAGACCAGTCTGGCTACCATACCCAGTACCAGTACATTCTTCTTACGCGGCAGATTAAACTGTTTCTGCAGGGCCGTTTTATTGCTCTGCTTATTAGCCAGGGTTTTAATGGAATAATTTTTCTTAATCAGAGGATCTTTGGCGGGATCCCATTCTTTCATATCAATACCATTTAAAATTCCGGATAGGCGCTCATTACGATAAGCCAGCAGACCATATAAGCCATAGCCAAATTCTTTGGTCTGTATTTCACGGGCATAGGTTGGACTGACGGTATTAACCCGGTCGGAAAATACCAGGCCGCCTTTAATAAAGGAAAAATTATCATGAAATTCCAGCTCATGATGGTTCCATAAAGAGGGTTCAAGCTGCAATTCATCAAACTGTTCGCGGGAGAAAACACCCATATGAGCCATATTGTGAATGGTAAAAAGGGTAGCAGGGCGTTTTCGCTGGTGTTGAATATGTTCCAGTTCCAGCAGGGCGCTGATAAGACCGGTCTGCCAGTCATTGCTATGCACAATTTCAGGTTGCCATTTCAGATTACTCCGGCCCATGGCAATTTCTACTGCAACATAGTTTAACAGTGCAAAGCGTTTGTCATTATCCTCCCATTCCTGAGCATTGCCATCCTGATAAGGGCCACCGGAACGATTATAGAGTTCACTTTCAATCATCCAGACCTTAACATGGCTGGAAGGCAGTCGGGTTTCGATAATCGATACACTTTTTATGCCTTCAGTAAGACCTAAATCACCGGGAAAGCCACTTGCGGGTAATTCAATCCGATCCACATATTTTAGTGACTCAGCGGCCTGAATGGCACTGGGGTAGGCTGGAATTAAAATCCGGATATCCTGATACAATGCCTTAAGTGCTTTAGGCAGGCTGGAAGAGACATCACCCAGTCCTCCGGTTTTGACAAACGGGTGTAACTCACTGCTGACAAACAAAATCTTATGACGCGGTGCATCAGGCCGGGTTTTTCTGACGGCTTTCTTTTTTGCACTGCTCTTAGTTATAGGGCTCCTGGTTACTTTATTCTTAGTAACTTTACTTTTAGTTAGCTTGCTTTTAGATGCAGGCTTCTTAGCTGCCGTCTTTTTTTTCACTTTGCTGCTGACTGCTTTTTTAGACGTGGTTTTTTTTGTACTTGCCAAAATAATCTCCGCTATTATTTTAATTTAATGATCAGACCGGCTAATGGGGGCAGAGTGATACTGATAGAGTGATCCTTGCCCATCCAGGGAACGGGTTCACTGATAATGGGATCCTCATTACCGGTATTGGAACCGTTATAATAGCTGGAATCTGAATTTAATAATTCTGCATAATGACCGCCAAAGGGAACGCCAATACGATAGTTTTCTCTGGCAACCGGGGTAAAGTTTAAAGCAATAATAACGGAATCTTCCGGCCCGTTACGCTGATAGATTAATACCGACTGGGCTGAGTCATGACAATCGACCCAGTCAAAGCCCCGGGCGTCAAAATCGTAATAATGCAATGCCGGAACATCTGCATATAATTTGTTTAACTGGGTAACCAGATCTTTAACACCGTTATGGAAAGGGGATTCCAGTTCACTCCAGCTCAGTTGAGAATTAAAATCCCATTCGGAACGCTGTCCGAATTCACAGCCCATAAAGAGCAGCTTTTTACCCGGATAAGTAAACATAAAGGTATAAAGTAAACGCAGATTGGCAAATTTCTGCCAGTCATCTCCGGCCATTTTTTCCAGCATGGAGCCTTTGCCGTGTACCACTTCATCGTGAGAGAAGGGTAATAAAAAGTTTTCTGTAAAGCTGTATAACAGACCAAAGGTCAGTTGATCATGATGATAATGACGGTAAACCGGATCTTTCTGCATATAATTTAAAATATCGTGCATCCAGCCCATATTCCATTTCATGGTAAAGCCCAGTCCACCCAGCCAGCCGGGTCGTGTAACCTGTGGCCAGGAGGTTGATTCCTCTGCAATCACTACCGTACCGGGGTATTCAACATGAGTTAGATGGTTTAGTTCCTTGATAAAATCAATGGCTTCGAGGTTTTCATTGCCGCCGTATTTATTGGGTAGCCACTGTCCGTCTTCACGAGAATAGTCCAGATACAGCATGGAGGCTACAGCATCCACTCTTAAACCATCAATATGAAACTCATCCATCCAGAACAGAGCACTGGCAAATAGAAAGTTTTTGACCTCATTACGGCCATAATTATAAATCAGTGTACCCCAGTCCTGATGTTCACCCAGGCGAGGATCTTCGTGTTCATACAGAGCGCTGCCGTCATAACGGGCCAGACCATGTGCATCTTTGGGAAAATGGGCCGGAACCCAGTCCACCAGAATACCAAAGCCATGCTGGTGGCAATAATCGACAAAAAATTTAAAGTCATCAATATTGCCGAACCGGCTGGTGGGCGCAAAATAACCTGTGGCCTGATAGCCCCAGGAGGCATCCAGCGGATGTTCGGTAACGGGTAATAATTCAATATGGGTAAAGCCCAGAGGCTTAAGATAGTCCACCAGACGATGAGCAATTTCACGGTAATTCAGAAATTTACCCTGCTCATTACGCTGCCAGGAACCCAGATGCATTTCATAAATAGACATGGGACTATGCAGCCAGCGATTTTCCTGACGACCATCTATCCAGTTACTATCCTGCCATTGCCAGGTATCTCTGGAGGTCGTCATGGATGCGGTAGCAGGGCGCTGCTCAAACTGACGGGCATAGGGATCTATTTTTTCCAGTAATTCCCCGGTGTGACGATTTAAAATTTCATACTTGTAAAGTGAACCGGCTTCCAGCCCGGGGATAAATAGTTCCCAGATACCGCTGCCGCCGCGCACGCGCATAGGATGAGTACGGCCGTCCCATTGATTAAAATCTCCAATAACACTGACCCGTTCAGCATTAGGAGCCCAGGTTGCAAACAGGATACCTTTAATGCCATCTACTTCTTTTTCATGGGCACCGAGGATGTTATAGCACTGCAGTAACTTGCCTTCACTGAACAGATGCATATCAAATTCAGATAGTTGCGGGCCAAAACAATAGGGATCATAGGTGAGATGTTCATAACCGCTTTTATCAATCCAGTTGAGCTGATAATGAGCACCTAAAGAGTCTATGTCTCCCTGCCATTCAAAAAAATCACTCTCAGGCAGACGTTTAAGCGCTATCTTGCTCTTATCATTGAGCAATAGAGATACCTGTTCTGCATAGGGCAGATAAACACGGATTAACTGATGTTCCCGGTCAAAACCCAGTACTGAAAAAGGATCATGATGCCGAGCCTGAATAATTCGGGACAGGTCTTCCTGAATAGGAGATTTTTTATACTTCTTGATCATGATTTCAGTTCCTGCCTGCTGCTGTTGCCTAAGAATATGCGGTAAGTTATCCGTTTCATTATACTGTCATTTCTGCTGATTATAATAGTCCTTTATGAATAAGAGAGTAATAAATAAAGTGACTAAATAATTTTATGCTAGAGTAATATCAGTCAGTAGAAAATTATTACGGATATATAAAGATTTGATAGTGATCATGGTTATTAAT
>JALSUJ010000393.1 GCA_027071355.1 Gammaproteobacteria bacterium
CCCTAAAATCAGTAATAATCGACCCACAAATCCATCCTGCAATAATATTTAAAGTTGAATAATAACAGAAAATAAAAGTTTTTTTGCCAATTGTCAGATATTTCGCCACAATATAGAGCTTACAATGAAATTTGAAAAAAACGGGTGAATGAAATATGAATTTACATGAGTATCAGGCCAAACAGGTGTTTGCGGATTATGGTATTCCAGTGCCTGAAAATAGAACCATTACCTCGGTGGATCAGATAGCACAGGCTGTTGAGGAACTGGGCGGCAGTGAATGGATGGTCAAGGCACAGGTACATGCGGGCGGTCGCGGCAAAGCCGGTGGGGTTATTAAGGCGAACTCGGTTGATGAAATCAGGGCTTTTGCACAAAAAATGCTGGGTACTCATCTGGTCACCTTTCAGACCGATGCCAAAGGTCAGCCGGTTAATACCTTATTAATAGAAGTCCCCAGTACTATCAGCCGTGAACTGTATATGGGAGTGCTGGTGGATCGTGCCAGCAGACGAGTGACTATTATGGCTTCTGAAGCGGGCGGTATGAATATTGAGGAAGTGGCCGCTTCAGAGCCGAAAAAAATTATTACTCTGCCCATTGATCCGGTCAATGGTTTAATGCCCAATCAGGTCAGAGAAGCAGGGTTTGGAATGCATTTAAGCCCGGCTCAGCAAAAGGGCCTGATGAAAGTGATGCAGGGTGTGTATCGAATTTTTATGGAAAAAGATGCTTCTCAGGTGGAAATTAACCCACTGGTTGTCACCGAAGATGATCAAATTGTGGCTCTGGATGCCAAAATATCCCTGGATGATAATGCCCTGTTCCGTCATAAAGACATGCAGGATTTACGTGATGCTTCTCAGGAAGATGAAAAAGAAAATAAGGCTAAGGAGTTTGAACTGAACTATGTTCCTCTGGATGGGGATATCGGTTGTATGGTCAATGGCGCTGGACTGGCTATGGCAACCATGGATATTATTAAAAATCATGGCGGTGACCCGGCCAACTTTCTGGATGTGGGCGGAGGAGTTACTAGAGAACGGGTGGCCGAAGCCTTGAAGCTGATTTTATCGGACCCTAATGTAAAAGCCATTTTAATTAATATTTTTGGTGGTATTGTGCGTTGTGACCTGATTGCAGAGGGTATAATTGCAGCAGCTAAAGAAGTGGCTCTGGGTGTCCCGGTGGTGGTGCGTCTGGAAGGCACCAATGTCGAATTAGGACGGGATTTACTGGAACGCAGCGGCCTGGATATTATCTCCAGAGGTGATTTTACCGAAGCAGCAGAAGCAGTGGTCAGAGTAGCACAAGGAGGTAAAGCATAATGTCTGTTTTAATTAATAAAGATACCCGAGTAATATGTCAGGGCTTTACCGGGCAGCAGGGTACATTCCACTCCGAACAGGCGATTGCCTATGGCACTAATCTGGTCGGTGGCGTGACCCCGGGTAAAGGTGGTCAGACTCATCTGGACAGACCGGTATTTAATACGGTTAAAGAAGCAGTACGGGATGCTGGCGCGGAAGCCAGCATGATTTATGTACCGGCCGCCTTTGCGGCAGATGCTATTTTAGAAGCGGCCAATGCCGGGATCAGGATCATTGCCTGTATTACCGAAGGTATTCCGGTTCTGGATATGTTAAAAGTTAAAGCGGCTTTACCCGATGATGTGTATCTGATTGGGCCAAATTGTCCGGGTTTGATTACGCCCGGTGAATGTAAAATCGGGATTATGCCCGGTTCTATTCATATGCCGGGTAAAATTGGCATTGTATCACGCTCAGGTACTCTGACGTATGAGGCCGTGCATCAGACCACCATAACCGGCCTGGGTCAGAGCACCTGTATTGGTATTGGTGGTGATCCCATTCAGGGTATGAACTTTATTGACTGCCTGACCCTGTTTGAACAGGACCCTCAAACTGAAGGCATTATTATGGTGGGTGAAATAGGCGGTACTGCCGAAGAAGAAGCCGCTGAATTTATCAAGCAGCATGTCAGTAAACCAGTGGTTGCCTATATTGCCGGAGTAACTGCACCCAAAGGTAAACGGATGGGCCATGCCGGTGCTATTATTGCCGGCGGTAAAGGCACGGCAGAAGAAAAATTCACCGCTCTGGAAGCCGCCGGCGTCACCATTACCCGTTCCCCGGCAGATATGGGTAAAGCGATGTTGGAAGTTATGAGATAACAGGAAGGGCGAACCTGTAGGTTCGCCCTTTATGAATTGATCTCCAGACGTTCCTGCAC
>JALSUJ010000394.1:0-2115 GCA_027071355.1 Gammaproteobacteria bacterium
GATATCGAGACCGGACTGGAACGCCCAGTTGTACTGGATCAACTCAAAATGATTCGGCTACGCAATACCTCGTCAGCGTTTAATGGTGAGATAAAGATCATTGAGACTGAGCCACATCTGTTACACATTTCCTGGCAACACCCGGAAGCCAGTGCAATCTTAAAGGCCGATTTACGTAATCATAATTTCACGATTTGCACCGACAATGGTGCTGGCGAAGAAGTCCTGATGTCATTTGAATCATAGAACTTTAATAGCCATATTTAACTTTTTTAATGGTAACTACAATGGAGTACTAGCATGAAAATTCTTGCGACTGATCTGGACAGGACATTGCTTCCAAATGGTAGCTGGCGACCGGATCCCGGAGCCATTGATCTCTTTAATGAACTGACCGAAAAGCATGACGTGCTCGTAGTTTATGTAACGGGACGAAACCTTGCTCTCACTGAGAACGCGATAAAAGAATTTGGTGTCAGATACCCGAATATTCTGTGTAGTGACGTTGGTACTGCTATTAGAAAGCATGAGAATGGTCAGTGGAAGTTTGATGATGGCTGGATTGAACATGTCAAAAGTGAGAGTCCAGGGTGGGATGCTATGGCAATAAGAGAGGCTGTTGCCGAAATTGATGCTATATGGGAACAGGAAAGCGAACATCAGAACCAGTTTAAGCAGAGTTATTATGTGAAGCACGATAAAAAAGATCAGGTTTTAAAAAAAGTTGATGAACTGGTAAAGGGCAAATTTGATGAAGAAATCGTCTATAGTTTTGATTCTCAGAACGGTAAAGGGTTGCTTGATTTTTTGCCGGCAAGTGCAACAAAACAGACCGCCCTGGAGTATGTGGCTGAGGAATTTACTACTGCGAAACAGGATGTGGTATTTTGTGGGGACAGTGGCAACGATATCTTCCCTCTGACGGCAGGTTTTTCAGGTGTTCTGGTGAAAAATGCCGACGATCAACTGGTAGAAAATGTAAAAAAAGCAATGAACCAGAACTCTGCTTTGAAAGTGTATTTTGCAAAAGGAAATTTCATGGGGCTGAATGGATATTATACCAGTGGTGTCATTGAAGGAGCCTGTCATTTTGGAGTTTTTGACTGCACATTTTAATAGTTCTCCTTGTTTTTTTGGGGGGGAACTGAAATTCTAAACTTCTAAACTTTCGTTACTTAAAAAATAATAATACCGCAACTTTACGAAATTCACTGGTGAGAATATTAAAAGTTCGGCAGGCGGCACCTGTGTCCATAAAATCTATGGCGAGTTTACGGTGCTGGATGGACTGTAATATTTCTTTTTCTGGAAAACAGGTGGTTGCACCAGTGCCAATCAGGTAAATATCAGCATCATATTGTTGCAGGGCTTCAATACATTGCAGGTTAAACTGCTTAAATTGTTCGGGCAAGTGAGACTGTGTGTACTGATCTTTAAAAACCAGACTGGTGCTTTCTAAAGTCAGAAAATCATCCTCGCTTGATTCTGTGGAATTAATATTCCGGTTGGGTTTGATCAGTCGTGCCGAATGCTCATCATAGGAATAAAAAGAATAGGCATCGGATATAGTTTCAATCTGTAACATAGTAATAGTGATCCAGGTTCTGTATTTGATACAATAGGCCATTATTTTGAGCAAAATTCGAGTCGAAGTCACTATTTTTTACTGCATTTATCAATAACTGGTCGAAAAAAGCAAAAAAGGTGAATTATTGATTGACAGCGCAGAGCTGGGTTAGTATTTTTACTGGTTTGAATTTATAGTAATCAACCATTTCCGAGGCTAGTTTTTTGAACGACGATTTTCAGCGAATTAAACGTTTACCTCCCTATGTTTTCAATATTGTTAATGAGTTAAAAGCCAGAGCGCGTGCGAGAGGCGAGGATATTATTGACTTTGGTATGGGGAATCCGGATCAGCCCACGCCTCGGCATATTGTTGATAAAATGGTGGAGGCAACGCAACGTAATGACACTCACCGTTATTCCATGTCCCGTGGTGTACCGCGTTTAAGAAAAGCCATATGTGACTGGTATAAGCGCAGCTATGATGTGGATCTGGACCCTGAATCTGAAGCGATTGTAACCATTGGCTCCAAAGAAGGCCTGGCACAT
>JALSUJ010000394.1:2125-7780 GCA_027071355.1 Gammaproteobacteria bacterium
ATCCTTCTTATCCTATCCACCCCTATGGTTTTGTTATTGCTGGGGCTGATATTCGTCATGTGCCCATGACTCCGGATGTGAATTTTTTTGCCGAGCTTGAAAAAGCCATAAAGAATTCGTGGCCCAAACCCAAAATGCTGGTGCTCAATTTCCCTGGTAATCCAACGACTCAATGTGTGGAACTGGAGTTTTTTGAAAAAGTAGTCAAAATTGCCCGGGAACATAATATCTGGGTGGTTCATGATATTGCTTATGCAGAAATTGTTTTTGATGGTTATAAAGCGCCTTCTATTTTACAGGTTCCCGGTGCTAAGGATATTGCGGTAGAATTTTACTCTTTGTCTAAAACCTATAATATGCCTGGCTGGCGAGTTGGCTTTATGTGTGGTAATTCCACTCTGGTTGCAGCTTTAACTCGCATGAAATCTTATCTGGACTACGGTATGTTTACTCCTATTCAGGTGGCTGCTATTCACGCTCTGGATGGTCCTCAGGATTGTGTAGCTGAGATTCGTCAAATGTATCAGGATCGCAGGGATGTGTTATGCAATGGTCTTGATTCTATTGGCTGGTATGTAGAAAAACCCAAAGCCACCATGTTTGTATGGGCACCTATTCCTGATGAATATAAAGCTATGGGGTCTCTGGACTTTTCCAAAAAGTTATTAATAGAGGCCAAAGTGGCAGTATCACCTGGTGTAGGCTTTGGTGAATACGGGGATGATCATGTGCGTTTCAGTCTGATAGAAAACGAACACCGTACCCGTCAGGCTATGCGTGGACTAAGAGACATGTTTAAAAAAGATAAAGTGGGCGTTTTTAAAGAAGATTAAAGTGCTCTGAGTTTAAAAAAATACTCAATCGTTTATAATATCAGCCCAAATTCTGGGCAATCAGTTTAAATAATTGTGATAAACAAATAATTGGAGAATCTATTGGAACCGGTTAAGGTTGGCCTGTTAGGTCTGGGTACAGTTGGTGGTGGTACAGTTAATGTACTACAGAGAAATGCAGAAGAAATTTCCCGTCGTGCAGGTCGAGGTATTGTGGTTAGTCATGCTTCTGCGCGTGATATCAATAAACCCCGTATCTGTAAAACGGATGGTATTCAGTTAACTGAAAATCCAATGGATGTGGTCACAGATCCCGATGTTTCGATAGTGGTTGAGTTAATCGGCGGTGATACCCTGGCTCGCGAACTGGTACTTAAAGCCGTTGCTAATGGTAAGCATGTGGTTACTGCAAACAAGGCTCTGATAGCCAAGCATGGTAATGAAATTTTTTCTGCCGCGCAAAAACAGGGTGTCATGGTGGCATTTGAAGCTGCTGTTGCTGGTGGTATTCCCATTATAAAAGCTATTCGTGAAGGTCTGGCCGGTAATAATATCCAGTGGCTGGCTGGTATCATCAATGGTACTGGTAATTTTATTCTTACTGAAATGCGCGACAAGGGTCGCAATTTTGATTCAGTACTGGCAGAAGCGCAGCGCCTGGGTTATGCCGAAGCTGACCCGACTTTTGATGTGGAAGGTATTGATGCCGCACATAAACTGACTATTCTGGCCTCTATCGCCTTTGGTATACCGCTGCAGTTTGAAAAAACCTTTACCGAAGGGATCAGTAAGATTACTCGCCAGGATGTCGATTATGCCAGTGAGCTAGGCTTTACCATCAAACATCTGGGGGTTTCCCGTCGTACTGATAAAGGTGTTGAATTAAGAGTACATCCAACCTTAATTCCTAAAAAGCGTCTGATTGCTAATGTGGACGGTGTAATGAATGCGGTAGTGGTTAAAGGGGATGCTGTTGGACCCACTTTATATTATGGTGCCGGTGCCGGTGCTGAGCCCACAGCCTCAGCCGTAGTTGCGGATATTGTAGATGTGGTTCGAGTGCTGACTTCTGATCCGGAAAACCGTGTGCCGCATCTGGCATTCCAGCCTGAGTCTCTTTCAGATATACCGGTATTGCCTATTGAAGAAGTAGAAACCGCTTATTATCTGCGTATCAGTGCTTCTGATGAAACAGGCGTGCTGGCTAATATTACCAGTATTCTGGCTGATAATGGCATCAGCATTGATTCCATGCTGCAAAAAGAACATGATGCAGACAAAGACAAGGCCACTATTATTATTATTACCCATAGCACAATAGAGGGTAATATGAATGAGGCTCTGGATAAGATCCATGCACTGGATGTTGTTGACGGGGATGTGGTGCGTATTCGTCTTGAACATCTGGATGCCGAATAGTTTCTATTAAGCGCGGCCAAATTGGCTAATAAACTGACCTTTATAGTACCGGGTCTGCTTGATCCGGTACCTTATTTTGAACAAATTCCTGCGGCTGAAATTCCTGAACTGCCTGTCTGGACTCGAATTCTTTCCCGGGCAAAAGCTTCTGAACCTGAGAAATCAGATACCAGTCCTCATAATTTCTATAGCTGCCATATCAATGAACTGGGGCTTAGTGATGAATTTAAACACATACCCTCATTAGCAATTGCCAGTATTTTATTGCATGCAGAACAAAATCAATCGGTTTTAAGTGACTCCTTTCTGGAAGGTAAATGGGTTATGCGGGTTGATCCGGGCTTTATGACACCTGATCGTGACCAGTTATTACTCTCAGATATCAGTAATAACAGACTTTCCATGTCCGAATCGCAGCAGCTGGTGGCAGAAATAAATCAGTTTTATGAGGGCGTGGACGCAGAGTCATTCTGGACACTTTATGCGCTATCCGCAGAGCACTGGTATCTGGTATCAAAACAGGAAATAAAAATTGATACCTGTCCGCCGGAAAAAGTACTGGGGCAATCCGTCAAAAAATATTTACTGACGGGAGCGGATCGGCAACACTGGTTAAGACTGTTTAATGAATTTCAGATGATTTTGCATCAAAGCCCGGTTAATAAGAACAGAATAAAGAAAGGGGAAAGACCGGTTAACTGTGCCTGGTTCTGGGGTAATTCTCCGCATCTGAAGTCATATTCAAAAACGATAATAAAACCTGGTTCACAGATAAACGTTTATTCGGAACATGAGTTTTCTCATGGGCTTGTAAATTTATTAAGTCAAACTATTATCAAATTACCGGATGAGTTTTTGTACCCAGGTAATCAATCTCCTTCTCAAGATAGGCACAATAATGGACTCTATGTATTTGAGCAGTTTATTAAGTCACTTGATAATAAAGATTTATTGCAATGGTTGACAGCACTACAGAGCTTTGAATTAAATTATCTGAAACCGGTTGTTAAGGCGATTTTACAGGGCAATATATTACAGCTTGAACTGGTTTCCCCTGAGGGTAAACGGTTACTGGTAAATAAAAAATTACTCTCACGCTGGTGGAAGAAAAAAATTAATATTAGGTCTTATTATTCCAGGGCTTAGGAGTCGTTACAAGAAATCTGCAGTTAAGCACTTGTTCCTGAATTAAACAAAACTATCCAGCAGTTTATTTAAGTAACTAAACTGCCTGTCTATATTTTGTTCTTTCTTTAACAACCTGAGTTTACTATTGCCATCCAGTTTATATAAGTCAGGCTGGGTTTGTATCAGGCTGATAATTTTCATGGGATCAATATTGGGTTGATTGCTGAAAATCATACGTCCACCCTGGTCGCTGAAATCGATACTTAAAATATCCAGAGGTGTTGCCTTAAGTTTTAGAGAGGTAATGGCAAACAGGTTTTTAATCTGATCTGTTAATAAACCAAAACGATCAATCATTTCCACCTGTATATCTTTGAGTTCAATATCATTTCTGGCATTGGCAATGCGTTTATACATAACCAGTCGGGTATGAATATCCGGCAGGTAATCGTCCGGTATCAGGGCTGGAATATGCATATTAACTTCGGTGCCATGATGTGCAGAAGTTTCCAGTTCTGGATCTTTACCGTCTTTCAGAGATTTAACGGCTCGTTCCAGTAATTCTGTATAAAGGGTAAAACCAATTTCCTGGATCTGACCACTTTGATCTTCACCAAGTAATTCACCAGAGCCTCGAATTTCCAGATCATGGGTTGCCAGTGTAAAACCAGCCCCCAGAACTTCAATCGCCTCAATAGCCTCTAACCGTTTAATGGCATCGGCAGTCATTAACTTTTTATCTGGTACGGTTAAATAAGCATAAGCTTTATGATGAGAACGACCTACACGGCCACGCAGTTGATAAAGTTGAGCCAGACCAAACCGATCTGCTCGTTCAATGATAATAGTATTGGCTGTAGGGATATCAATGCCGGTTTCTATAATGGTGGTACAGACCAGGATATTAAAGCGTTGATGGTAAAAATCACTCATAATTTGTTCGAGTTCTTTTTCACGCATCTGACCATGAGCAATATCAATTTTGGCATCAGGCAACAATTCAGACAGTTCACGGGCTTTTTTAGCAATACTATCAACATTATTATGTAATACAAAAACCTGTCCCCCGCGCATAATTTCACGCTGACAGGCTTCTCTGATAGTGTCATTATTCCATTTCTGTACAAAGGTTTTAATAGACAGACGACGTGCAGGCGGAGTGGCAATAATAGAGAAATCACGGATCCCTGAAAGGGACATATTCAGCGTCCTGGGGATCGGGGTAGCCGTTAATGTCAGGATATCCACTTTGGAGCGCAATTTTTTAAAACGTTCTTTCTGACGAACGCCAAACCGATGCTCTTCATCAATAATAACCATGCCCAGTTGTTTGTATTTGATACTTTCCTGCAGTAATTTATGGGTGCCGATAATAATATCAATGGTTCCGTCTGCCACACCTTTTAGAATAATATCCTGCTCTTTTTTTGTTTGAAAACGGGACAGCCCGGCAATTTTAATAGGCCACTCAGCAAATCGATTCTGAAAGTTTTCAGTATGCTGCTGGCTGAGCAGGGTGGTTGGAACCAGAATTGCCACCTGTTTACCCCCGGAAACGGCAATAAAAGCTGCCCGCATAGCTACTTCAGTTTTACCAAAGCCTACATCACCGCAAACCAGGCGGTCCATGGGTCTTGGGCCGGTCATATCGGCAATAACATTATCAATAGCCGCTTGCTGATCAGGTGTTTCTTCAAAGGGAAAACCACTGGCAAAGGCCAGGTATTGCTGTTCATCATAACGATAAATAAAACCCTGCTGAGCTTCGCGCTGAGCATAGATTTCCAGCAATTCGGCAGCCACATCCCGAATTTTTTCCTTCGCCTTGCGTTTGGCTTTTTCCCATTGCCCGCTGCCCAGTTTATGCAGCGGGGCGGTATCCGGATTAGAGCCGGTATAACGACTGATTAAATGTAAATAAGCAACCGGTACATAAAGTTTATCACCACCAGCGTATTCCAGCTCCAGAAATTCTGCAGTTTCATCGTCCACTGTAATGGTTTTCATGCCCAGGTAACGGCCAACGCCATTATCTTCATGTACTACCGGTGCGCCAACCTGTAATTCGGCCAGAGTGTTGATAATGGCATCGCTGTCATGACTGCGGTTTTTACGCCGGCGCCGCTGCATAACCTGTTGACCATACAGTTGTGATTCGCTGATAATAGTAATATCAGGTAGTAACAGGCCTTCATCCAGAGGAGCAGTAGTTACCGCCGGGGTTTTTTCTGAGGCTAAAAATTCATGCCATCCGGATAAGGATTTAGGATAGATT
>JALSUJ010000395.1 GCA_027071355.1 Gammaproteobacteria bacterium
CTCCACTAACTCAGCACAGGATCGTTTAAGCCTGCAATCTGAGGTTAATCAGCTGGTATCTGAGCTGGATCGTATTTCCAATACCACGACATTTAACGGTCTGAAATTACTGGATGGTTCATTTACTGCACAGAGCTTCCAGATTGGTGCCGAAGCCAATCAGACTATTAATGTGAATGTGTCCGGTGCAACAGCATCAACCATTGGTACTAACAAGGTTTCATCAAATAATGCAACAGTAGGTCTTGAAGTTGCGACCTCCGGTTTCTCTGTAGATACCTCTTCAACAGCCTTTAATGCGGCTAATACAGATGCAACGGTTACTGCTGCGACAACAGCATTGATTGCGGATCAGACCATTTCTGTTATTGCACCAGGCGGTACTTCAACCATCACCGTTAATGCGGCAAATCAGAATCGTGATGCAGCTGCACTGGCCAGCGCATTAAATTCAATTAATGGTGTACGAGCAACGGCAGATATTAACTCTGCAAGCTTTGCAGCCACTGTTGCGCCACTGGATGCACAGGATGGTGATGTTGTTTCATTTGATATTGTTGCCGGTGATGGTGGTACACCGGAGACAGTTAGTTTTACAGTGAATACAGCTACCTACCAGAATGATTTTAATACAGCTGTTGAGACCGCCGTTACTAATATTAATACGGCAAACAGTAACTCGGATCTAAGTTATAACGCTACTACACAAACAATCAGCAGTGCCAGCGGAGCCAATCTGGGTATTGAAAACTTTGATACTCTGGATAATGCAACCGGTACTATCAGCTATGCAAGTGGCCTGGATAATGGCGATATAGCCAGTATTAACCTGGTATTTGATGGTTTATCCACTCCAATCACACTGGATAATTCGGGTAATGCTTTAAACTCTGCAACACTGATTGCCGATGAAATCTCCCGTGATTTAAATGGTGGTACGCTGATGGCAAATGGCGACTCTGTGACCCTGACGGGTACTACGAATGGGTCAACCATCACTATTACTCGAAATGGTGATGCATTTGATTATGTCGGTACAGGTGGCGAAGTTGTTACTTTAAGTGGCGCTGCGGATGATAATGGTTCCGCTCTTGGTAATGCTATTACATTCAATATGGCTGTAAATGCAGGCACTACAGCAAGCAGCGCAACAGCGACTGTGGGTACAGATTCAACAGCAACAGCAACGGAAGGCAATGGAGATACTATCGTTTTTGCCGGCCAGACAGTAACAGAATCAAGCGCGACAGATTCAGCCGTACAAATTGCCAGCCTGACCGTACTGTTGGAAGATGCTGGTATTAATATTCAGTCTTCAGTCGCTTCAGGTGCGGGTAGTATTCTGAATGCTGCTGCAACTACAAATGCAACATTAACAGCATCTTCAGCCATGAGTGATGCCAGCAGTGGTAACTTCGCAGCTGCACAAACCCTGACGGTGACAGGCGATGGCGTTGCAGATGTTAATATTGCCAAGGATAGTACAGCCGCTGAAATTGCTGCACAGGTAAATAAGGTTGCGGATACAACAGGTGTTACAGCAACAGCACGTACTACAGCAACCATTAGCAACTTAAGCCTTGACGGAATCGTATCCTTAACACTGAATGGCGAAACCGTTTCAGCAAATGTTACAACAGGTAACCTGAGCGAGCTGGCTACAGCAATCAATGATAAATCCGGCGCTACAGGCATCAGCGCTACGGTGAGTGTTGATAACAATAGCATTAACCTGGTACAGGCTGACGGTAATGACATTGATTTTGAAAACTTCTCAAGCTCGGCAGCAGATGTTAACTCTAATACTGTTGTAACACTGAGAGTAACAGGCGGTGAAGGTACGTTTGTAGATCTGCAATCAGGGACTACACTGGATCTGGATTCAACGGTTGTGGGTGGTAATGTTGAGTTTAAATCAAACAAGTCATTTACTGTTACATCCAGCCTGGCGGAGTCAGCCGGTGGCTTATTCTCTGGTAGTGCAAATGATATTAATGCAAGTACATTGCAGACTGTCAGCAGCATCGACATCAGTACAGTAGACGGTGCCAATGCTGCCATTGATATTACCGATGGCGCACTGGCAAAAATTGACAGTATCCGCGCCGATCTGGGTGCGGTTCAAAACCGCTTCGGTTCAACGGTGGCTAACCTGAATACAGCGGTAGAGAACTTCAGTGCAGCCCGTAGCCGGATTCAGGATACTGACTTTGCATCTGAAACCGCGAATCTA
>JALSUJ010000396.1 GCA_027071355.1 Gammaproteobacteria bacterium
GGGGGGGGTAAAGAGGATAGTGAAAATAAGCTTAATTGAAAAAGCCGTGGTAAAAAGCGTGCAGTTAACACGTTATGCCGTCAAGGGTAAAACCGTTAACAAAAAAAAACCTGTGATGACGACAGACGGTCTGGTAGCCTTTGTAGAAAAAGGAGTTACAAACTGGTCCTTTGATCTATCAAAAAAGAAAGCTATTTTCCTGCACAAAACAAAAACACCTTTTGTTTCTGTAAATGCAGACTGGCTGACAACCCAGCAGGCACTGGAAAAAAACATTGAAGTTATTCATGGTAGTTCAGCCAATAGCTTTGGCGGACTGGGTGCTTTGTTATTACCTGATAACTTTAATATTCCCACAGTACTGGCGACGAAAAATAATGTTAAACATTATGGCCTGGAACTAATTGAAAATAACAGTGAATTTGCAATTTCATCGCCGCAGTTTGAGATGGCTATGATGCGTTATGATTATAGCAAAGACTATAAAAAAGACTTTTTAATGCAGAAATACGGAGGAGGGGGGATCTTTGTGGAAACTCACAACTTCCCGCATATTCATATCCCGTTATCTGCAAAATGCGGAGGCTATATTGTTATTGGTAAACAACTGAATAATAATAAATACCACTTTACTGCATTTCAGATACCCTATGGTCATGCCTTATACACCCCATCCAATACTATTCATGGGGATGGAACGCTGGTGGGGGAATATGCACTGACTGTATCAGACTCAGCTTTTTGTCATGCTGATACAGTGCTGATGTATAATAAGAAAACACTAAAAATGGCCAAAAACGTAGTTCCTGACTGGAAAAATGGTACTAGCAGTTTTAAAACCACTTAAATTTTTAAAAGCGAGTTTATTATGAATAATAACCAGGACACTGAAGTTTATAAAACTTTGCTGGAGTCAACCAGAGCCATTCCATGGGCTATCGACTGGGAAACCAAAAAGTTTGAGTATATCGGTCCACAGATAGAAGGCTTACTCGGCTGGTCACAGGACAGCTGGGCAACAGCACAGGAGTGGATAGACAGAATACACCAGGATTACAGAGAAGACATCACCACCTACTGTATTACCCAGTCTGAAAATGGTATTGACCACGAAGCTGATTATCCCGCGCTAACAAAAAACGGGGACTTTGTCTGGATCCGTGATGTGGTGCATGTGGTCAGAGAAAATGGCGTAACCAAAAAACTGGTTGGTTTTATGTTTGATATTTCTAAACGCAAAGGACTCGAAAATGAGTTGCTGGAAGCGAATAGAAGACTGAAAGCCTTTTCCTATCAGGATGGTCTGACCGGGCTTGCAAATCGCCGCCTGTATGACCAGACTCTGGAAACCGAATGGCCACGGGCGATACGTAACCGGCAGCCGATATCAATGATTCTATTAGATATTGATTATTTCAAAGACTTTAATGACCTATATGGTCACCTTGAAGGCGATTCCTGTCTGCAGAAAATTTCCAGGACTTTAGAAACCGTTACTACACGCTCAACAGACATCTGTGCCCGCTATGGTGGGGAAGAATTTGTATTGCTGCTGCCGGATACGGATATAGATAGTGCCATGGCCATTGCTGAAAAAGTACGGCAGACTATTAGAGATTTAAAAATCCCGCATGCGGCATCAAAGGTTGATAAATATATTACCATTAGTGCCGGTGTCTGCTCTATGGTTCCTGAAATGAATCAGTCACCCTCAATCCTGTTTAACACGGCCGATAAACAGCTTTATCTTGCCAAAAATAACAGCAGAAACTGTGTCATGAGTGCCTGATTGTCTGTAAATGCTGTTCTGGAACTCACTCCATGTTTTCGGCACGTTGGTACATTCAGCGTAGGTCGAAGCCCCATGTGTCAGGATAGATGTCGCCTCTAATTGATAGTAAGATAAACCAGATGGGGCGAAGTGAGAAATAAAATGTCTACTCCACATTTACATCGGTCATTTTGCAGGCTTTTTCAATGCAGGAAAAATGTCCGTTATTTGTACGATTTTGTCATTTTAATGAACGTTAAAAAATGAATATTTTCTGGTTTTTAATGGCTGCTTTCGTACTTCGAACGTGAGTCCATAAAAATCTACCTATTTAGTCAGCCCTGAAAAACATTCTATCCATTTGAAACCAAAGGGATTTATTCTTTTTTTAAGTGACCAAATCGACCAGAAATGCTATAATAAGCACAGATTCTC
>JALSUJ010000397.1 GCA_027071355.1 Gammaproteobacteria bacterium
AATTAATAATCACTCGCTCAATAAGATCCAAACGTAGCAAATAACTGGGCATTAAAAGTGTTGTGAATTTTTTGCGCGACACTTTTAACGCTCCATGTTGATTTGCTTTGTGTACGCCCGACATGGGCATTGACTAATGAGGTGAAAGTCCTCTGTAGGAAGATCACGGTCATTACCCTTAATTAATTAAGGTGTATTATGACCTTAACTACTAGCAAAAGGCAAGTGCTAATCCGTGAGGATTGGTGTGAAGGAAGCCCAGCGCAAAACTACGAGCTGATGAACAAAAACATCATATTAGGCTTGGCCTGAAGGTGAGTTGGCACAAGACAACGAAACCATGTGATCTACCGGGTAGAGTAAATGATGCAGTTGTGTAGTGAAAGTCAGTGTTCTTATTCGGGGAGATCTGTTTAACCTGCTATATGGCAAATTATTATTAAATTACCCAGTGAGGCAACTGGTTGATCAAGCCTTGGCCTATAGGGTGTTATCCCCTGTATGGAGTCCTCGGAAAAACACGAACTTAGATAACCTCTAATAATTTAACCCAATAGCGCCCTTTGAGGTAACTCTTAGGGTGATTAAACAGAAGTCAGCAGAAGCTATAGTAGCCAAATGCCTGTCGTAATGGTCAGGACAAGGTGAAGGGCTGAACATTAACTAATAAGGAGGAGACCTTATGAATTTGAGACATTCACAATTGCCGTCCGGCAATGAATGCACTCAGCATTCCATTTTGAAACCAGCCTTAAGTGATAACCATTTGCTTGAGCAAATGCTTGCTAATGAAAATATCAGACAAGCCTGGAAACGTGTTAAAGCGAATAAAGGTGGACCAGGTATTGATAGGGTAAGCATTGAAGATTTTCCAATGTACATTAAACAATATTGGATGTATATTCATCCTCAATTGCGCAACGGTACTTACAAACCTTCTGCGGTTAAACGAATTCGCATTCCAAAACCAGATGGAGGTGAACGATTACTGGGTATACCAACGATCATGGATCGGGTTATCCAGCAAGCGTTATTGCAAGTACTCACGCCAATATTTGATCCCTATTTTTCCAATGATAGCTATGGTTTTAGACCTAATAAACGTGCTACGCAGGCAGTACAACGCTTGCAAAACAGCATTAAACAAGGGTATAAAATTGCCGTAGATGTTGATCTATCCAAATTCTTTGACCGCGTAAACCACGACCTTTTAATGAATCGTCTGGCACGAAAAGTCACTGATAAAGGGATTAAACAACTGATTGGAAAATACCTTAGAGCCGGTATTAGTGATAATGGTCAATACTGCAAAACAACTGAAGGTGTTCCTCAAGGAGGTCCATTGTCGCCTCTACTCTCTAATATAGTATTGGATGAGTTAGATAAAGCACTGGAACTCAGAGGGCATCATTTCGCCCGCTATGCAGATGACTTTACCATATTAGTGAAAAGTCGTCGAGCTGGACAACGGGTTTTGAGCAGTGTTTCACGGTTTGTCCAAGATAAACTGAAACTACTCGTCAATGAAAAGAAAAGTCGATGCGGGCCTGTGTCAGAAACTAAGTTTCTGGGATTTGGTTTTAAATATGGATATATTCGCATACATGAAAAGTCTTTGAAGAAATTCAAGCAGGAAGTTCGACGACTTACTAATCGTAACTGGAGTATTTCAATGAAGGCACAAATCAGTCATCTTAACCGGTATTTAAGGGGCTGGGGGAACTACTTTTTAATTGCTAATGCCTATCAACTGAGTGTAGATTTAGACCATTGGATACGGCGACGTATTCGTATGTGTTATTGGCGACAATGGCGCAAGCCAAGAACTAAAGTCAGAAGTCTCATGAAGTTAGGCGTGCCTCAACGGATGGCAGTGATCTGTGGTATCACCAGTAAAGGCCCTTGGCATAGTTCAAGGACTTATGGGATCAATCAGGGACTCAACGATAAGTTTCTCAAAGAGCAAGGGTTACTTTGTTTGCGAGATATATGGATTTCACTTCACTATAGTGTCGGTTAGTGAAACGCCCTGTGCGGACCCGCATGCAGGGTGTTGTGGGGGCTGGAGGATTAAAACCTCTGGCTACCCGATTAGCTGCTGCATACATTAGCTAAACCTTGTTCTTTGATTCTTTTCTCCGATTTCTTGCTACCTGGGATAAAAATAGTGGGCGCCCTTACCATTACAAC
>JALSUJ010000398.1 GCA_027071355.1 Gammaproteobacteria bacterium
AGGCAGAACAACAGATACTGCAGCAGGAGAGCTCTGACCTCCGGACTCCGGCTCCCACCCCTGTAACGACTCCTGCACCAGCCAGCATTCAGGCCGCTATGACGGCAGGTGAAGTATTGCCTGCCGGCATAGACAGTCAGGCCACAGGCTCAGCCAGGGGACCCCGCAATTCACAACCTGCTGGCGGTTCTGCCCCCACCCAATATCGAGCCAGAAAAGCATTCCGCCATATGTCTACTAATGATACCCGACAATTAAACTTTAACAGGCCACAAGCAGCAGCGGCAATACCCCCTCAGTCAAAGCAGACCATACTTCAGCCAGCTCTTATTGGAGCAACATCACAACAGACGCTAACAACCATACTCCGCTTAATTAAAACCGGGCAACTGGAAAAAGCCGGAGTATTATTATCTGAATATCAGAAAAAATACCCTCAGGAACCTGTTGACCCTGTTATTCTCAGACAACTGGCCCCATATCAATTGCAGAATCAACCCTTTAAGAATTAGAATAAGCCGATGAATGAACACAATCCCATAGAAATTAATCTGCATAAAAAATCCCGTTTACTGGAAGTCACCTTTGATACTGGTGAGAATTTTAAACTCAGTTGTGAATACCTGCGCACCCATTCAAAATCCGCTGAAATTAAAAGCTCTGCAATTCCCGTTGCTGAAAAAATAAACGTCAATATTGATAATATTGAACCACAGGGCAGTTATGGACTGCGGCTGTTTTTTGATGACGGCTATGATCAGGGTATTTTTTCCTGGGATACACTCTATGAGCTGGGTCAGAATTATCAGAGCTACTGGGAGCAATACCTGAAAGCACTGGATCAGCATGCCCTGACTCGAGGTGAAACAGCATCTGGACACGATGGTCCTGCGGTTATCAAGGTGCTGTATTTTATGGATAAACTAATTAAAATCACGGAAAAAGATGAAGAACAACTAGTACTTCCAGAACAGGTCAAAACGGTAGCAGAGCTGCTGAAATTACTGCAGCAAAGAGGCTTCCGCTGGCAGCGGCTGTTTGAGGCAGATGCGATTCAGTTTACTGTTAATAAGGAATTTGCTGAACTCTTTACCGTACTGGAACACGGCGATGAAGTTGCCCTGATCCCTAAAGCCCGATAACATATGATCACACTGACACAATCCCTGACTCACTGGAATACTGACCAGTTTAAGGCCCGTCTTAAACTGGAACTTGAAGCGCTGCCTCCCGGTTCCCTGCCACTGCATCAGGCAACCCGACTGGGAGGACAGGTCGATGACAGCAATATATCAGTACTGGTGAATTCAATAACCGATAATAACGAACAGATAAAGGTATCTATCGGTATTTTTTTTAATGAAATAATGGGTGGATGTAGCTGTGGTGATGAACCACCCAGTGAAAACAGCTATTGTGAAATGCTGGTTTCTATCAATAAAGTCTCTGCAAAAACTATATTTAAAATTAGGGGCGGTTAAACAAAAACTGGCCTACAGCAGGTCTTTCCGATTAATCAAACGGCTGATACTGTACCCTGTTAATAAAGAGCTCTATATTTCCTGAAGGCCCCTGAAAACTTAGCTCATCACCTTCCCTTTTGGTAAGCAAAGCTCGGGCCAGAGGTGAATCCATACTGATTAAGCCCTGTTTAACATCAAATTCATCCGGCCCCACAATACGATAGTGTTTAAGTTGACCCTGTTCATCTTCCAGTTCTACCCAGGCACCGAAATAAACTTTTTTATGATCATCGGGAATGCGCTCCACTACGACCATATCTTCCAGTCGTTTACTCAGAAAGCGCACTCGGGCATCAATTTCCCGTAACTGTTTTTTACCATATATATATTCCGCATTTTCAGAACGATCCCCCTGCGCTGCTGCTTCGGACACTGTCTGAGTAACCTGAGGTCTTTTTACTTTCCATAAATACTGTAATTCCTGCTCCAGTTTAGCCATTCCCTGCGGAGTAATATATTTAGATGATGGTTTTCGAGGAGGTCGGTATCGCCCCATGCACTAAATCCTCTTATAATTTGTGTTTTATTGACTGATTCTCACACAAACAGCTAAAAATATCCTAAAATAGGAATTTAAAGACCATTTTAAGGTCCAAGCTTTATCCGATTTCAATTTTAGCGTTTAAAAACGCATTAACAAGCTCAATATACCAT
>JALSUJ010000399.1 GCA_027071355.1 Gammaproteobacteria bacterium
CCCTTTATCTCCAGCACCTAAGACTGTTTCGTTACGATGTCAACTGATTTTTCTAGGTTTAACTAGTATAAATAACAAAATTAAAGAATTTGAAAACTTAAGTGTAGAAATTAATAAGGCAATGAATATTGTTAAAAAATGTACCGGTTGTGCTAACCAGCCAAGTACACAGGGCTGTCCTGATTGCCCGGTAATTAATCACCTGAACAACATTCAATTACTAAATTTAATTTGGGATACAGATTGAAAGCCTGTTTAAGTTACAGGTTAATAAATAGCTACAAGACCATCAGGGCCGGATCATACTTTATTCAAAAAATTCAGATAAAAGCCCTTTTGGGTGATATTTTGAGTGCATAAGCGAATTTTGGATCGACATAATAAGCGAAATGGCGTATAACATAATAAGCGAATTTTGAGACACATGCCATGGCAACTCCATCTGAAAAATTAGCTGCATCTTTAGAGATACTTCATGCCCTCCAGGCAAACGGTAATGTGGCCATTCGCTCTGCCGATTTATCACGAACGCATCGGGAACGCTTGCTCCAGAACGGCTTCCTTCAGGATGTGATCAAGGGTTGGTATGTGCCATCGCGTCCTGATGAGGTGGCTGGGCAAAGTACCGCCTGGTACACGGCATTTTGGTCATTTGTAGTAGCCTATCTGAATCACCTTAAAGGTGATGACTGGTGCCTGTCTCCGGAAGAATCCCTGGCATTGCATGCTGAGAATTGGACGGTACCGCGGCAACTGCTGGTGCGTGCAGTCAAAGCACGCAATAATGTCACGACACTCCCACATCAAACCTCACTTTTAGATGTACGGGCTCAGTTGCCGGATAAGAAAGACTTAGTAATCAAAGAGGGGGTGCACATTTTTTCTTTGCCAACTGCATTGATTGGCTGTGGACCTCGTTATTTTGTGCAAAACCCAACAGATGCACATGCCGCATTAGCGATCATACGGGATGCCTCAGAAATATTGGAACCCTTACTTGAGGGTGGTCATAGCAAGATTGCAGGACGACTCGCGGGTGGTTTCAGGAATATTGGTCGTGACCGGATTGCCGATGATATTATTAGAACAATGCACAGTGCAGGCTATACAGTAAGAGAGCAGAATCCCTTTGAGGCACCCCCTGTAAGCCTTCCTGCCAGGGCTGAGTCTCCCTATGTGATTCGATTGCGAATAATGTGGCAAAATATGCGAGGGGATGTAATGGCTCATTTTCCAGACGCGTCCGGACTGCCTCGGGAAATTGATGGTTACCTGAAACAAGTTGCAGATACCTATGTCACAGATGCTTATAACTCTTTATCCATCGAAGGGTATCAAGTCAGTCCAGAATTGATAGATCGCGTACGCACAGGCAATTGGAACCCGGATCAAATCGAAGCAGACCAGGAACAGAGTAATGCACTTGCTGCACGTGGATATTGGCAGGCTTATCAGATGGTTCTGGAAAGTATTAAAAAAGTTTTAAACGCTGAAAATGCCGGAAAAGTTTTCGATGATGATCACCGGGACTGGTATCGGGAAATGTTTGCACCCAGTGTGACAGCCGGTTTGTTAAAACCAGCTGATTTAGCTGGTTATCGTAATGACCAGGTCTATATCAGAGGGTCATTTTATGTGCCGCCAAATCGAGATGCAGTGCGTGATACTGTGCCTGTGTTGATTGAGTTATTAAAAGAAGAACCAGAGCCAGCGGTACGTGTTGTGCTCGGCCACTTTTTTTTCGTATATATTCATCCTTATATGGATGGAAACGGGCGCCTGGGACGGTTTTTAATGAATTTAATGCTGGCAAGCGGAGGATATCCGTGGACAGTAGTGCCGTTGAGTGTGCGAGATAGATATATGGCTGCATTAGAAGATGCAAGTGTCAGGCAGGATATCGTTCCCTTTACTGAATTACTCGCCGAATTGGTAACGAAAAATTAAAGATGTTCAGTTAACCCTGGATGGTAAACAAAACTGTATTGAACCCACAGATTATGAATTGAACATCTGTAAACAATGTCAGTTGCTCCAGTAAAATTGCACTTATTTACCAATAATCTAGCGCCTTTTTAAAGCATAAAATTGCACACATATGCAGACAACTCAGCATCTATTTGATTTCTAAATATATTTTTATAGTGACAATAAATCTATGTTTGCTATTTACAAA
>JALSUJ010000400.1 GCA_027071355.1 Gammaproteobacteria bacterium
GTGGAAATGGTCGCCACTGACAAACAATATAATTGATATTTCAGCCATTAAAATAAGCGGCATTTCTACCAATATACAACACTATACGGATGCTCTTGTTGTCAGCTCTATTAACATACCACCGGGCAAACCGGTTAATGAAAAAAAGGATAAAGGCTCAAAAACAAACTGGGCCGTTTTACTGCAAAAAATAATTCTGGCTGATTTTAATATCTGTTATTCCAGCTACAACAGCCCCTATAACAAAACAAAACCCGACAGCCCGCAACTGGATTACTGTATGCAACTGGGAAAACTGGCATGGGACGGCCCCGTTCAATATAGCATGGGTGCAACACCGAATAATAAACAAAGCTCTGATTTTTCTGTCAGTGGCAAGCTATTAATAACCGACAGCCGTATCCATAACCAGAAAATTAACAGGGATCTTATAGACCTCAAATCCCTGTTATTATCCGGCATTGATATTTCTGGATCAGACAAACTATCCCTGAACACTATATCCATACAGCAACTGGAGCTGCTGCAAACTGACAAATCACCTAATAAAAATTACACGCTGGGTATAAATAAACTCGATATAGAAAACACCCGACTGTCGGACAATCACCTGTTTATTCACCACATTAATATCAACGGACTATCAGCAAGCCTGGCCAAAAATAAATCAGGCCACTGGGAATATGAAAAATGGCTGATTAAAAATAATGAAAATAAAAAATCGGCAGAAAAACAAACTCACAGAGCCTTTTCGATCACATTAAACAGCCTGACAATAAATACCGATAAACCAATAGCATTCATTGATAATAGCACCGATCCGGTAATGAAAATCGGCTTGTCAGAGCTCAGCATTAAAGCCGATAATATCGATTCAACAAAACCCGATTCACAAAGCCACCTCATGCTATCTGCCACCACCAGCCAGCATGGAAGCATTACCATTGAAGGCGGTGCTCAGGTATTTTCAGAGAAGCTGTCATTTGATGGTAAAGGAAAAATTCGTGGCCTGGATCTGCGACTGCTAACACCTGTTACCCGGAAAACGATTGGACACATTATAAAAAGCGGGCAACTGGATGCAGATTTAAAACTACAGGCCAGACACAATATTTTAGATAGTGATATTAATCTCAGCCTTTACCATTTCAATCTACAGGCCATCAGCAAGGAAGATGCTAAAAAACTAAATGATTCCTTCGGTATGCCATTAAATCAGGCACTGGTTTTATTACGAGACAAGGATGACAGCATTCATTTAAACATCCCCATCACCGGCGACATTAACAAACCTGATTTTGATTCCATGGACGCCATTATCAAAGCCACTTCAAAAGCCACCACCGCTGCATTAATCACTTTTTATACCCCATACGGCCTGATATACACCGGCGGAAATTTATTATTTGACCTGGCTACTGCCCTGAATTTTGACCCTATTACATTTACCCCCGGCTCTTCAGATCTACAGCAAAATAACAAACAGCAACTGGATAAGCTGGCAAAACTGATGAGCGAAAAACCGGGCATCCATTTAACACTATGCGGCATAAGCAATCAGGATGATAAGGATTTTCTGTTTCCTGAATTCGATAAAAACAAAGATAGCCGTGATAATGAAAGCAAAGACCTTACAAAATCACAAATACTCAGCCTGAAAAAACTGGCTGATCAACGCCAGATAAATGCAAAAAACTATCTGGTAAACAAGAAAGCCATACCGGCCGAACGCCTGATTCTCTGCTCACCTGAATATAAAAAAGACAACGATATAAGTGGGGTTGAAATATCGATTTAGATGCAGCCTGAAGCAGTGCTTTTTAACGCAGCCCAATAACCTGTATTTTTACTCTGACCCAGACATTGAATAGAGTTCGCTCTTTGCCCCCCTCTTATCTTATAAAAATTAATGTCTATTACCTGTCTTATTAATTGAAATAACGGCCTTTCTTATTTCAGTGGAAGATGTTCTTGGATTATATTGTACCTGAACAACTTTTCTGCCTTGTTCTTTCATATAATCCTCAACACCTATATTATGGGGCTTCCTTCCCCAATCTTCTCCAATAACAAAAACATCTGCTCTTACTTCTTTGCACACAGTTAAATAATCAAGTTCATGATATGGCATAACAATATCCACACAACTTAAAGCTTTAAGCATCTCCATTCGTTGTTCAAGAGGGATAACAGGAATTTTAGGTTTATACAGCATAACGACTTCGTCTGAAGCAACACCCACTGCTACTGTATCACCTAGTGACTCACAGTATTTCAGCAAAGCAAGATGTCCCACATGTAATAAATCAAAAGTACCAACTGTATATACAACCATTATGTTATTTAAATCCTATATAAAAATATTTTTTGTTAAAGTTTATTATCAATATCCAGATTTTCCTAGAGAAGCTTCCATCCATAAATTGCAGTTATCCCAAGCGTATAAACAGCAAGAATATAAACATTAACTGGGTTTCCAGAGAGTTTTGGTGTTTTGATTTCTGACACATTCAAAGCAGCAAGACCAACGCCACTCGCATACAGAATAACAGTAAAAATACTGCCACTAAACACACCTTCTAATAAAAAGATAGAAACAAGTATTATATTGTTGTTATCAAGCGCTAAGCCTGTATATTTTGTGCCACCAGCAAGACCAAAGGTACTAAAATAACTCAAGCGTATTGCACTGGCGGCAAGCATTAAAAAAGCGCCAATTAAAAACACAGGTTCAAATTTTCCATAGCTCAGCAGAAGAATAGACGGCGCAACACCATAACTAACAATATCAATTAATACATCAAGTTGCCCACCAAAAACCCGGTCGTTACCTGTCCGTCCTTTCATTCTTCTGGCAACAAGGCCATCTGCCCAGTCAAAGGCAACAGCCCAGATCATGCCAATCATTGCCGCAGAATAAACACCCAAAATACTGTAGTAAATAGCTAAAAGGGTGCAAGCCAATCCGGCAAGTGAACATAAGTTTGGAAAATCCTTAACAAAAGAAAGAATGCCAGGCTGTATCGCCTGTGTCTCTACATTATCTGTAGTCATAGTAATCCTAAGGGTAATAAATTTAATATCTTGATAGAGTTGTCGGTTTAGTTAAAAACCCACAGTGTCAGATTATGCTTGTTATTGTGGTTTTATATACGCACTAAAATATCATTCAGGCGAAGACGTGACTTAGGAAGTTTTGAATTAAAATCTTCTTCAGGATGACAGTAGCCAATGGCCAAAGCAACGTCACATTGATAGCCAGCAAGCTCTTTTTTAAACGCTTTATTGACTAAATCAGTATCAATGCCTTCCATAGGCGTGGAATCTATTTTAAGGCGCGCTAAGGTGTGCAATGTATTGCCAAGCGCCAGATAGGTTTGTGCTTTAGTCCAACTACCTGTGTTACCCGTTTCATCGGTATTAAGCTCGGCATACATAAATACACCAAAGGCAGCTTCTCGATCCTCGGGTTTAACTCGCTTGTCCTCAATACTTTTATCCACCACTTTGGCATAATCATCACGGGTATAGCGCGGGTTGTAAGCAAAGAGAATAATTTGTGAGCTGTCAAAAACGTGAGGCAGATTATTCTGATATTTCTGAGAAAACGTTTTACTCATGCGCTCTCTTGCTTCTGCACTTTCAATGACCACAAACTTCCATGGTTGTGAGTTAATCGATGATGCAGAGAGTCGCATTGCCTCAAAGAGCACATCTAGATCCTCTTGAGGAATTTTTTTGCTGGCATCATATTTTTTGGTGGCATGCCTCCAAAGGAGAGATTCAATAATTGGATGAGCCATAGACATTCCTGAAGTTAATTTGATACGGTTCTTTCATTTACACATAATAAAAACCACCGCATGACCCATATGGCTCTACAGTATACATCAACAGCGCCTAATATACGGATTATTCGTATAGTTCCGCCTTTGGCTAGTTTTACGCCATCGCTACTCCCCCGAATATTAGACACAAAGCCCTTAGCTACCAACAGCAATAATGTTAAAAAATAAAAAGTGATTACTATCAATTACAATTTATTACGATCACCCTGCACAGGGGACCTAATTGTGACAGGTTATTGATTTCAATAAGTTTATATTGGTGACAGGATCGGACTTGAAGTAAAGCTGTATCTAAATCAGCACTTTAGAATCTTGGCCCGCCTTCTCTCGCTCATCGGCCATTTAAGGAAGATTAAACCAGTTGCGCAGCAACCCAAAAACACCATCTCATTAGCTAATTCAGATAACTGATCAACTGTGAGTTCCAATATATCTATAGTTGGATTGCTTTCTCTTTTCATAACGCGTCCATCGCGTACTGATTTAATCGTTTAGTTAACTCCTTCTTCGCGATTTCTCTTTCTCTAGCCTGACCACCACGAATTGCATCTACCAGTGCCAACAACATATAAAGCTTTGAATCATTCCTGACAGCTTTTGGCACCGCCTTGTATAAAGGAGAAAAAGACTCACCACGTACCTCACCTTCAGGGTCTGGCCATACCGGCGGAAACTCATGTGAACCAAATACTTGATCCAAAGGTTATAACCCCGGAGGATCTTTTCGCTCTTTCCCATTTACACAGCTTTATTTCATCTGTGCCCGATTGAAAAATGTCAGTTTTCCCCTTCAAGTCAGAGGGCCAACATCCTCAATAGATTAACGAGGCTAATACCGGTTCACTTGCGTTACAGCCTGTAGCTTTGCCCTTACAAAACTCACGGCATTCAATTACTCAAATACTGCTTTGTGGTGCTACCTGGATGAATGGGCAATTCACCGGACAGGACTTTAATCTGCTAGATAAGTTGCCGGTAACGGCGTACGACCTGCCCCCGATATGCCCGATAAGTTATATAAAAGCAATACGGGGTCAGCCCTTACATTTCACTAAGGCAACTTCCTCCCTATACTCTTATTCACAAATATTCACCACAAACATACCCGCCTGACCATCGGCAAGATAAGCCCGTGTTCCATCGCTGGACACTTTAAGATCGAGCCCGGTATGAGCAAAGGCCTGTTTGATGACGCCACCAACTAGATGAACATCCGCCATATCACTTATATCGACAATCTTTAAATTACCACTACTGGAACCACCGTCGGCAAGGTAAGCACGCGTTTCATCTGGCGAAAGGGTTACTCTTCGCGTATCCGATGTTGCAATGGTGACGAGTGATACTGGTGCTGAAGCAGTTGATACATCGAGAATCGAAAAGCCTGAGGGTGCCGAGGTACCACCGCCACCGACAAATAAGCGATTCCCGTCTGCGGATAATGCGAGCGAACTGGCGTAAAACGTTTTAGAACCCTCGTTGAACGTATTGACTAATGAGGGTGAGGTTTCATCTGAGATATCGACGGTTTGTACGCCGCTTTCTCTGGCCGCAAGGAAAAGATTTTTACCATCAGACGACAGCACAATATCTTTAACTGATCCCGCTGTATCCAGGCTACTCACAAGCGTTATATTGTTTTCATCGCTGATATCAAGAATCACCAGACCGGTGCTATCGTCGGCAATATAGGCTCGGTTGCCGGAAGGATTAAACGTTATGCTCAGCGCAGAGCCAGTCGTATCAAACGTATTGATGAGTGCCGGAGTACTCGGGTCGCTTATATCGATTACCCGAACGCCAGTGGTGCCACTGGCAATCCAGGCACGTGTACCGGCACTGTTCAGTACAATCTGTGAGCCGTAGATGCCGGTTAATTCGCCCAGCACACTGCTCGAAGTAAGATCATGTTCATCGCTGATATCAACCACTTTGAACTCACCGAAATGATTGTCCAGTATATAGGCTTTGCTATTGTCAGATGACAATGCCACGGCATCGATTTCAGAAAGATCAATATAGCGACCGGCGATGACACTGCCTGAAGCATCACCGGTATCGTAGGCTCTGAAGTCACCGGCAAATAATGTGGAACCATCGGGTGTTAATTCCATAGGGCCGTAGTTCACGCTGGTGTTTACCGAAGCGTCAACCTGCACCGGATTGGCCGGGTCACTGATGTCATAGGCAAATATTCCGTAATCGACATTCATCATATACAGGACACTGCCATATACAGCAGCAGAGCCGGGATAGTAAAAATTATAGGTAATATCTTTGCTACCGAGTTTCGTGATATTACCGTTTACCGCATCGGCAATATTAAGGATATCGACTGCATGGTATCGCACTACATAGGCTGTTGATTCATCCTGTGATAGAACAACTTTTTTTAGATCGTTGGCTCCGCTAAAAGCGGTGTAATTGGCAAGCTCAGAGGGGCCGGATGAACCAGAAACATCAAATACATGCAAAGAGCTGGTGGCAACGAACAGTCGGCTATCATCACTGGACACTTCGATGTTATAGAATTTATCCCCATCGCTTACAGCAATATTTCCCTGCAGGCTGATAGTCGATGAGCTGAGGTCGATGCTGTACAGGTTTTTTGAAGCCGTGCTGCCGGTAAACAGCGTAGATCCATCATGAGAAATGGCTACGACCGTCAGTCCACCGAGACCGAGTGAATTATTATCAGCGATCACAGGTGTATCAGGGTTACTGATATCGACAACTTGCAAGCCGCTACTGTTATCGACGGCAATATACAGCGTTTTGTCATCAGCAGAGACAGCAACATCCTGCGCGCCTGTTATATCAAGCGTAGCGCGTACTATCATATTCTCCCGATCACTGATGTCGATAATCTTGAGCTGATTACCACCGACGGAAAATGCCATATTACTGTCAGCTGAAAACGCCATGTTGGCAGGTACAAAGCTCAGCCTGCTGATGTAGTCGAGTGCGCCGGAGAAATAGAAGCGGTCATCCGCATGGATGGCAGCGAGGATATCGAACCGTTTGCGCTGATAGATGGATGATAATTTATCTGCATCCAGCACCGGATCAAAAATAAGAATGTCGGCAATATCGATACTGGCATCAGCATTTATATCGTCCCCGATTATACCGTTAACGGCCGTATTGATTTCGCTCTGTGTTATATCGTAAGGCAGCGTCCGAAGCTGACAACGAAATTTCTTATACAGAATATCTGATGCCATAGTTACTGCAAGCTGCCTCTGAGTTTTCAACTCACTGCCTCTGGCGAATAGATGCCAGGTGCCCAAATTAACGGTTGCTGTGCCATCGAGCACACCATCTCGATCTGCATCGATATCGTTACCACCGGAGATTTCATATAGATACATGGTGGTATCGTTTAACTCGGCAATGTGTGTATAAAACTGACCGGCAGTTGAAAGGTCGCCGCCACTACTGGTGTCGGTGTACAGCAGGGTTCTATCACCATTTTTTTCAAGCTGATAGATGCTGACACTGGCATCAGCCAGCGGGGTTACACCACAGGGAGGCGAGCAGGTAGTCGTACTAGCCGTAGAGATGATAATGCTCGCTTCATCAGCAGCAGAAAGATTGCCACTGGCATCTTCGACGATCAGTTGATAAGTCTGAAGACCAGGAGGAAGAGTATCTGTGGAAGCCGTTATCAATAGCGTATTTGCA
>JALSUJ010000401.1:0-9354 GCA_027071355.1 Gammaproteobacteria bacterium
GTCCGGATGCTGTGCCATATTGGCCAGTTGCATCAGTAAACTGCATCGATCCTGACGTTCTTCCCCCAGCCCCAGAATACCGCCGCTGCAGACATTAATACCGGCCTGCTGAACGGTATTAAGAGTATCCAGCCGATCCTGAAAGGTACGGGTGGAAATGACATTACCGTAAAATTCCGGAGAGGTATCCAGATTATGGTTATAATAATCCAGTCCGGCTTCTTTTAATGCCTGTACCTGCTCCTGATTAAGCATCCCCAGAGTCACGCAGCTCTCCATGTCCAGAGATTTAACTGCTTTGATCATTTCCAGTACTTTTGGAAAATCCCGCTTATTAGGGCGTGACCAGGCGGCCCCCATACAAAAGCGATCCGCACCCTCATCTTTGGCTTTTTGTGCCGCCGCAACAACCTCATCCACAGACAATAAAGATTCTGCTTCCAGTGCAGTTTTATGATGCGCACTCTGAGAACAATAACCACAGTCTTCTGAACAACGACCGGTTTTAATACTCAGCAGGGTACTGATTTGAATAGTATTGGGCTCAAAATTCTGACGATGAACCGTATGTGCTTTATACAGCAGATCATTCATGGGCAGGTCAAACAGTGCCTGGACCTCATCCAGAGTCCAGTCGTGTTTTATGGGTGTTTTTGCTTCAGTTGTCATAGTTACAGGCGTTCAGTTAATCAGGCGCTCACTATAACATATTCAACCCTGAGCCAACAAAAGATTATGGCGGTCAATTTTTTACTGTCTCAGGAGTGCACGGTTTACTTGTTATTCCCCCCTAATTATTCCCCTAACCTGGGTAAAAGATATTTTCCAGCATCATTAATCAATCGATTTTAGCTGCAGTTTCCATTCGGTTTTACCCGGTAAAAAGGGGCTGGGACGACCTTTTACCCAGTCTTCATGCCCATCAGAATAATAGGCTGACAAAGGATGACCGCTCTGTCCTGCGGGCATTTCAAAGATACCCTTATCTTCATGGCCGGGAGCCACAACCATGCGCATGGAAGCACCAAAATGACTCTTTAAGACTTTGGGCATATCATCATCACCGCTTAACGGTGATTTGGGCATATCCAGCAAAACGCCCAGCCCCGGTAAAGCCTGGCTGAGCGGATTACGAATATCAATCTTATAACGATTACCCCAGGTTTGCTGCTGGATAAACTGGGTGCCGTTACTGGTGGTTTTATTATAGGCCTGCTGAACGGCAGCCAGTAAAAAGTCATCCCATGAGGAATAGCCGGGTGGAACCAGATGTTTCGGTTTCTGACTGATCAGAGTCCAGACCGGGTATTCAATCATGCCGTCCACTTTGGAGCGCAGAAACCATTGCGGATTATTTTTCTGCAGAGCATCAAATAACCAGCCAACCGTACCATTCACCACACTGGCACGAAAATCCCGAACCAGTCCATAGGCAATAGAATCCGAACGGGCTGCCAGCTCCGTTTCTGCATCCAGTATCTCTGCCATGCGTACAAAAGCAACTTTATCTGAATTGCCTATCGTTGCTCTTAACAACTTTTTCCAGCGTTGCAGAAAAACAGCACGTGAATCCAGCTGAATAGCCAGAAAATCCTCTTCCTTAAAGTGTTCTCCGGCCTTTAAATCGTCACGGATCTGCTGAGCTCTGGCACCCAGATCTCCGCCTTCATCACCAATAAGCTGTAGATTTTTACCACTGAACAGGCGATTATTTGCAGTCCATATCCTGTGCTCAGCTGGCTTTAGCCATTTAGGATACTGCCCGGCGGCTAAAAAGCCCTGCCAGTTTGACTGTGATTTCAGGCCAGACTTTTTGCTGCGCTGTGGAATAATACCGGCTATGGTCCAGCCGATATTACCAGCCTTATCTGCCACCAGCATATTTTGTGACGGCATACCCAGGTAAGGGGCAATATCCAGTGCCTCTGCCACGCTTTGTGCCTGCTCAAGATCAAGGAAATTAAGGTTGGCTGATTGTGGTGCATAGGCCACCCATTGATACACCAGCATTTCACCTTTAGAGTTTTTGCCTATCACTGGTCCCCATTGAGTTTCAATGGAAAGAAACTCATGACTTTTACCCCGTTTAGTAAAAATTGACTGCTTATGAATAGTAAAATTCTGCCAGCCATCGGTGGTTTTATACATAGTTTGATCGTCATTAGTGTGCAAAGTAATAATATCACCCCAGTCACCATAACTATTGGTAAATCCCCAGGCAATACGTTCATTACTACCGGCCACAATAACCGGTGTTCCGGGCAGCGTAATGCCGGTTAAACGGCGTCCATCCTGAAGATACCAACTGGCTCGAAACCAGATGTTGGGCACTCTCAGAGTCAAATGCATATCATTAGCCAGCATAGCCGAGTCATAGTCAGTTAAAGTATTATCAACGGCAAAACTATTAGAGCCGGGCAGGCCCGGCTTTTGATATTGTGAACTAATTTGAGAATATTGTTGCAGCCAGTGTTCCGGAAGTGCTGCAGCCGGTATTTTAAGCTGTGTTTCCTGCTCAGGTAAGGCTATACCATCCAGAGCAGCATCCCACTGACCGCCCTTGGGGGTTAAAAACGCGTACCATTGCGGGGGTAACTGCTCCTTCATTACCATTAATGAAGTTTCCCTGATGCCGGTTTCATCGTTTAAATCAAAAAACATGGCGTATATACATAACAAACTGTCTTCAGGTAACCAGTCCCTGGGTTCAACACCCAGTAAAATATACTGATAAGGCTTGCCTGACAGGGAATCCAGTCCGCTATTGACGCCATTGGCATAGGCCTGCAAAACTTTTGTCTGCTCTTTAGGCAAATGATGAAACTGTTTTTGAACCCGCTCTCGAAAACGATGTATTCTGGCTTTTTTATCCTTTTCCAGAGCTTTGTCACCAAACAGCTCAGCCAGCTCTCCTGCGGCACTACGGCGTAATAAATCCATTTGAAAATAACGTTCCTGAGCATGTACATAACCCAGTGCAAAAGCAGTATCCATACGATTTTGGGCACTGATAGTAGGTACGCCCTGGCTATCCCTTTCTACTATGACGGATTTATGCAATAAGGACATGGTCATCTGTCCGCTTAAATCTGCCAGAGAACCTCTTAAAATAAAATAAAAAGACAGGGAAATAAGTACAACAACGAAGAAAATCCACTTGAGAATTGATAACACTTTGACAAAAAATTTATACATTCAAGCTCTATCCGCAATTAAAAAAAAAGATCTTTATTCGATAAATACTGTGTTCAACCTAAATAAACAATAGCACATTCTGATTGATAATATTGCATAAAACCAATATCTTTCCTATGCTTTACAGACATTTAACCGTAATACAAAACAATTAATAATAAATGCATAAAAAACCTCTTTTATTACGCAGATCTGGTGTTATCTTTTTGATATTGCTGTATTTGTTTGTAGTTTTGTTAATTGATCTGAACTACATACCTCTATCGGAAAAAATTAATACAGCGTTATTGCTCACCCCTCTTATTATCATACTGGCCATTGTTGGCTATATAAATTCTTTAAAAAAAGTCATTCTTGAACACGAAATTAAAAAAAATCTGCTCGAACTCAGGCAGGCTTATATTATTGACAAACTCACCGGACTGCCCAATCGTATGCAGCTTCAGGAAGCACAGAAACGTTATAAAAACTCCAGTTTAATCCTGATTAATATCGATCGCTTTAAAGAAATTAATGAAATTTACGGCACTGACACTGGCGATCAGGTGCTGCATATTGTTGCTCAGGAATTACTTAACTGGGTAGCCGATAAACCGCTAACGGTTTACAAAGATCATGCGGATGAATTTGCACTATTACTTGATCAGGAAACCCATGCTGAAAATCTGGCCGATAAGGTATTAACCGAAAGTATTATTACCCACTGGGTGGTTGATTTACTGGCACAATTACGCAATAGAAAAATAATCATTGATGAGCAGATTATTCAGATTACCGCCTCTGCCGGTATCGTCGTTGATTCCAGCCACCCTAATACTGAAGCAGATCGTGCTTTACGCAAAGCCAAATCTGAATTAAAAGAATTTTATATTTTTAATGACACACTTTCCACCGAGGATAACTATCTTAATAACCGCAAAATGCTAGAGCAAATAAAAACGGCTTTAGCCAGTGATAATATCAAAACCTATTTTCAACCAATTTCTGATCCTCATGAATCAGGCATCAGCAAATATGAATCACTGGTCAGGCTGCACACCCGCAATGGCCAGGTCATTTCCCCCTTTTTCTTTATCGGGATTGCCAGAAAAGCCAAACTTTACTCAGAACTAACCCGGATTATGTTTGATCACGTAGTGGATATTCTGGTTCAGCGAGCGGATCTGACCATTAGTATTAATATTTCTTTTGATGATATTGCCAATAAGAATACCCGGGACTATATCCATATGAAAATTGCCGCCTTAAAACCCAAAGGCAAACTCATTCTGGAAATACTGGAAAGTGATGAAATTGATAATTTCGAGACGATTCAGGACTTTATGGTAAAACTCACCCGTTATGATGTAGAATTTGCCATTGATGACTTTGGCAGTGGTTTTTCCAATTATTCACGACTCATGCGTTTGCCCATCCGTTATTTGAAAATTGACGGTTCCTTAATAAAAGATATGCTGGAAAATGACAAGCATCGTATTATTGTGCAGTCAATTATTGATTCTGCCAAAAAGCTGGGCTATAAAACCATTGCAGAATTTGTAGAAAACAAAGCACTTGCTGAAGCGCTGACCGAGATGGATGTTGATTACCTGCAGGGATATTACATAGGAAAACCCAAAGTTTATGACTTTTCCAGTACCTCTACTTCAACTTCAACCGTTAAGCAAGCTTAGCCGGGTTATAGATTTTCTGATACCACGGCATTGCCTGTTTTGTCTGGAACCCACTGCAGGCAATAACGATCTCTGTGCTCATTGCCTTACTCATTTATTACACAATAAACATGCCTGCCAGCGCTGCGCTCTGCCGCTCAGCACCTCTGACAGCTCCATTTGCGGCAATTGCCTGAGTCATCAGTATTATTATAATCAGGTATACAGCCCCTTTATCTACACGGATGCTATACGGTATTTAATCCGTCAGCTTAAATACCACAAAAAAATTCACTATGCACAGACACTGGCCAGGCTGTTTATTCAAAGCAGCACACAATTTCAGGATTTTAAAATGCCTGAAATACTGATCCCCATGCCTATGCATACCCAGCGTCTGCAGCAAAGAGGTTATAATCAGGCACTGGAACTGGCGCGCTTTTTTGCCGCACATTTTCAGCTTGAACTTGACTATAAAACTCTGCAGCGTAACCGCCCTACCCTGCTACAGGCAGGACTGAGCGCTAAAGAACGGCAGAAAAACGTAAAAAACGCCTTTAACATAAACGCACATACCCATATTTCCAGACTATCGGGTATAAAACATATTGCCCTGATTGATGATGTCATGACCACCGGCAGTACTCTTAACGAAGCCGCAAAAATACTCAAACAATCGGGAATCAAACGCGTTGATGCCTGGATTATTGCCAGAGCATAAACATAGATAAATAACATAAAGGTAATAGATAGTGCTCAAAGCCACCCTGAACCCGGTACATATTGTTGGTTACGGCTATTTAGGTGCAAAACTGCTCAAAGCTCTGATAGACAGAGACTTAGCAGCCGCAGAACAGATATTTACTGTTAGCAGAAGCGCTACAGAACATCAGGGGCAGAGCATTTTCTGGGATCTGGACAACGCTTGTCCTGCCGCGCAAAATTATTCAGCTGACCAGACTATTATTTTTTACTTTGTCCCGCCGCCACGAAGCGGTCAACAGGATTCAAGAGCGCGACACTATATCAAACAGCTCAGGCTGCACAACAACAAACCACGAAAAATCGTCTTAATCAGTACCACCGGCGTATATGGAGATTGTCAGGGTCAATGGGTGGATGAACACACTCCTCTTAAGCCTGCAGTAGATCGCGCCCGGCGTCGGGTGGATGCCGAACAACTGTTTCAGGATTTTTGTCAGAGCAATAATATCGCCCTGGTGATCCTGCGTGTTTCCGGCATTTATGCAGCCGATAAACTCCCCTTAAAACGCCTTCAGGCACAAACGCCTGTTGTGCGCGAGCAGGATTCCCCGTATAGCAATCGTATTCATGCTGATGATTTACTGGAAATTTGCCTGATAGCAGGTCTGAAACAGGAGTTATCCGGTATTTATAACTGCTCTGACGGTCACCCGACAACCATGTATGATTACTTTATCCGGGTTGCCCGTGCCTGTGAACTGCCAGAACCACCCGCTATCAGCCTGCAGCAGGCCCGTGCCAAACTTTCCAGCGGTATGCTGTCCTATATGGATGAATCCCGGCGTATTGACAATAAAAAACTATTAACGGACTTTAAAATGACACTGCAGTTCCCTGAGCTTAAGCAAGGACTGGCTGCTTTGAAACATAAGTGTTAATACTTACCGCTGAAATACTTCCTGCTTGATATAGATCGCTTTTTAAACTGCCACATAGTAAAAAGGTTTACAAAATATCAGAACTTCAAGTATTATCAGTTAAATAAATGAACCATCATGCCTCTGGCAAAGCTGCATTATTATGAGTTTAATTGATAAATTTCATCGAGAAATCAAATACCTGCGCTTATCGGTAACCGACCGCTGTGATTTGCGTTGTTTTTACTGCATGCCCAAAGGCTTTGATGGTTATGAAGAACCGCAAGACTGGCTTAATTTTGATGAAATTGAGCGGATTATTGCTTCTTTCACACGTTTAGGTGTCAATGCCGTCCGTCTTACCGGCGGTGAACCACTGGTTCGTCAGGGTCTGCCTGAACTGGCCAGACGGCTGTCGGCCCTGCCGGGTCTGGATGATTTATCTCTAAGCACTAATGCCACCCGTCTGGGTAAACACGCCCAGGCTCTGACAGAAGCGGGTATAGCCCGTATTAACGTCAGCCTCGATACTGTTGATCCAGTTAAATTTAACAAAATCACCCAGGGCAAACTGGAAAAAATTACCCAGGGTCTGATGGCCGCTAAAGCGGCAGGACTTGAGCCGATAAAAATCAATATGGTTATTATGAAAGGGGTCAATGATGATGATGTTGAGGATATGGTGGATTTCTGCATGGAACACGGCTTTACCCTGCGTTTTATTGAAACCATGCCGATGGGTGATACCGGCCGTAATGCCGTTGACTATTTCATCAGTCTGGATGAGATAGAACAACGTCTGGCAAAAAAATATGAACTGATCCCTGCCGTTATGGCCGGTGCCGGTCCGGCACGTTATGTTCAGGTAGCAGGAACCGAACTTAAAATTGGTTTTATCACACCTATCTCTCAGCATTTCTGCGACACCTGCAACCGGGTTCGACTGTCAGCAACTGGCACTTTATATATGTGTCTGGGTGATGAACATAAATTTGAATTACGGCATTTAATACGCAAGGGTATTTCCGATCAGGAACTGGATCAGGTCATTAGAGAAGCTATCAATCTTAAACCACTGAAACATGAATTTAATGAAAAACCTGAAAAGGTCGTTCGTTTTATGTCCATGACCGGCGGTTAAGTTCCCTCCTGGATAGAAAAAAGTCCAACTAATCACATCTGACATGATACAGATCAGTTTTTTGCTCTTTTAAAACACTCACCTGAATCGTTATAATAAATACATTGGATAATTTATTTATAACTTCGTTTATTTATAATAGAGCAGGTGTAATTATGGGTGTATCTGAAAATAATGCTCACTATGGGCACCGTCTTAGAGTCTATCGAAAAATTGGTGATGTCATTTATGATGAGGTTTATTACCTGACAGAAAATGGTAAACCGGTTACCAAAAAACGCGAACGAGAAATTCGTGCCCTCGCCAGAGCCAGAGACAAAGAACTACTGGCCATACAAAAAGATTACCAGCAGGAAATGGAAGCGGCTAACCCGATTAAATTTCATAGCGATGGCCGTATTGTCGGTTTAACCCGTCAACAGCAGCAAGGTAAAGATCGCAATGTGGATATTTTCAAGTTGCGTATTCGTTTACCCGATGGCAGTATTTCCTGGGGTAGTATCAGTATTGATCTGCACGGTTTCGATCAGGCATTTGAGATAGCCCTGAACCGTATTGTTGAAGTGCTGGATATTAACCGTCGCACCAAAATTTATCGTAAAATGAAAGAGGCTAAAAAAGCATATTAATTACCCTGGCTTAAATCAATAAAATCGATATCAATTACATTATAATATTTAAAGTATATAAACATTTTCCATCCTGTTTTTTTCAGGACGAGCTATTTCAGGATGGAGCAAGCAAATAATAAAAACAATTTTTCTCCCACCGACAAAAAACCAGTTAACAGCATTCTGCTGCTGTATCTAATCAATAACAAGTTGAGAGGTATACCCTCATGAGCAAGCTTTCTATTACTTCCTGTGAAGTACTAAAATGGCACTACTGGATTATTTTTTGTCTGTTCTCCTGGTTACCGATAACGGCCATAGCATCAAGTCCCCCCCCCGCTGCCAGTATGGCTTCAGTTGAGGGAAACACTGAACTGGGGATTCGAGAATACGATGTAACAGCTAAAAAACGCCCGGTTGACAAGTCTGTAGTCATTCTGGGAGAAAAAGCAGATGACGCCTCTACCACAGACCATTCAAAACTTAAAGAACTGCAGGGTCCCTTTGCTAACGGCCCGGAAGTGACAAAAGCCTGCTTAAGCTGCCACAATAAAGCCGGCCATCAGTTTATTAAAAACAAACACTGGACCTGGAAAGTCCATAACGATAAAACCGGACAGGATCTGGGCAAAAGTGTTCTGGTTAATAATTTCTGCACCAATGCCGCTGGCAATGAAGGAATGTGTGCCCAGTGCCATGCCGGTTATGGACTCACCGATTCTCGTACTTATGACTTTAAAAATGAAAATAATATTGACTGTCTGGTCTGTCATGAGTCAACAGGCACTTACTACAAACTACCCCCTACTCCAGGAAATAAAGCCTGTTCCATCATGTTTGAAGGTAAACCCAAAATTAATTTAACCAGGGTAGCTCAAAGTGTCACTTTACCTGGACGCAGCAATTGCGGAGCCTGCCATTTTTATGGTGGTGGTGGTGATAATGTAAAACACGGTGATCTGTCCTCTGCATTATTTAAACCCAGCAAAGATATTGATATCCATATGGGCGTCGATGGTGAAAATTTTTCCTGCATTATCTGCCATGTTGGAGAGGGCCATGAATGGTCAGGCAGTCGTTATGCTCCCATTGCCAAAGACACCAAAGGCAAGGGTAAGCCCGGCTTACAACGT
>JALSUJ010000401.1:9364-25859 GCA_027071355.1 Gammaproteobacteria bacterium
ACGTCAGACTGCGACTTGTGAAAGTTGTCATGGTGTACAGCCGCATCCTGATACCTTGATGGGGCTTAAACTTAATGATCATACCGATCGCATCGCCTGTCAAACCTGTCATATACCTGAATATGCAACAGGTGGTGTCGCCACCAAAGTTCACTGGGACTGGCGCACTGCAGGAAAATTAAAAAATGGTGAAGGCTATCGTGAAGAAGGTTATATTCAGGGCAATGGTGAACCCCGCCATACCTATAAGTCCATTAAAGGCAACTTTAAATATGCGGAGAATGTAAAACCTATATATAAATGGTTTAATGGTACTGAATATTATCTAACCGTGCATGATAAATTTGATGCGACTCATCCTGTTGAGATCAACCACCTGGAAGGCAGTCCTGATGATCCTGATTCCCGTATCTGGCCCTTTAAACGCATGGAAACCATTCAACCTTATGACAAAGGCAATAATACTCTGGTGTATATGCATTTATGGGGTAATGATAAAGATGCTTTCTGGGGAAACTATAACTTTGGCCGTGCAATTAAACACGGTATGGAAGATTTTCAATTGCCCTATAGCGGTGAATATGGCTTTGTAACCACTTATTCCTACTGGCCTATTACTCATATGGTCGCACCTAAAGAAAAAGCGCTGGCCTGCAAGGAGTGTCATTCAAAAGACGGTCGGCTAAAAGACTTAAGTGGTTTTTATGTACCCGGCAGGGACAGTAATTCCTGGGTCGATAAAATTGGTATTTTTGCCGTACTGGCTACACTTCTGGGTGTCCTTGGCCATGGCCTGATCCGCATCCTATTCAGCCGCAGGAGGAATTCAAAATGAGTTTACAAAAAGTTAGAGTCTTTAGTCGTTTCGAGCGTTTCTGGCACTGGACTCAAATGTTATTAATTTTTATTCTGCTGTTTTCCGGCGCCGGTATTCATGGCTTTCACCACTGGCTGGACTTTGAACCCATGGTCTGGACCCATGTCATTACCGCCTTAAGTTTGATGGTATTGTGGACCTTTGCCATATTCTGGCATCTGACCACCGGCAACTGGAGGCACTATGTACCCACCAGCAATGGCCTGTTTAAAGTAATTCGTTATTATGCCTGGGGGATTTTTCTTGGGGAAGACCACCCTTACCGTAAACGTTTCTGGCATAAACATAACCCGCTACAGGCATTGTCATACCTGGGACTTAAACTGGTTTTATTTCCACTATTATGGCTCACCGGACTGGCTTATTTACTCTATGGATTCTGGGGACAGGGTGCACTGACCAGTGGTTCTCTGGAATGGATTGCCGTTTTGCATACCATCGGTGCTTATGCAATGGCCGTGTTTATTATTGCACATATTTATTTACTCACCACCGGACATTCCACCATTGAACATATTAAACCAATGATCACCGGCTATGATGAGGTGGAACTTTCTGAGGCCGAACAGGATTATCTTGATCAGGATGAACCCGGAAGGATTATCCGTGGAATTGAACCCAGCTAAGTACCCGTCGAATCAAAAGCCTCTGGCTCATCCCGGTATAACTTTTTCTATACCGGGCCAGTCTGATGAGTACTGATTAAACTTATATATCCAGGTCGTCTAAAAAGGCCTGATTCTGTTCATCTTTAGTAACGTTTAGATCAGAATAATTCTGATTATCCGGATCATCCAGTTCAATAAAATCGGTCTTTTCCATGGACATTTCCAGACTGAAGGTTTTATGACTGCCGGTGCGAAATATCACCCGTCTTGATTGCGGACGGTCAATATTGGCATTTATGGAGAGGATCAGCTCCTTATTTACCACCAGCATTTTAGGTTGAGTCTGATTGATGGATAACATCAACTGATGCTCCATTTCACCCTGAAAATCACCCACTATCTGATTCATTAATTCCCCTAACATATTGCCAACATCATCAGAGGTATGCTGTTCAGAAATTTCATTTTCCTTAAAGCCCATTTGTCGCATATAATTCTGATAAATCTCAACTGCTGCCCCGGCAGACAGGTTAATAATAATCAGTCCAGAGAATGCCCCTTCAAATAATACAAAACAGCCAATATCCGGTTTTAAACAGGTTTTATTAATTTTTTGTACCGTGGGTGAATATTGAATATCCGTTCTAGTGGTTTGAGAAAGCACTTTTTGCACTGACTTACATAAAATTAACAGCACATCATCCGTCGTTCTGGTTTTTTTTACAGCCATTGACACACATCTCTTAAAGTTTTATTTTAGCTAATCCTGTTCATAGTCTCTTAATTACAAAAAAAAACGACACGGCTTTATTAGTGGTTGAGATTTTTTCATTAAGAGACTAAAAGTATAGACGCTATACTTAAAAGGTAAATAAAAAAGGTACGATTGTTATTTTTCTTGTTCTAAATCAATTTAAATTTTATTAGATTATTAGAAAATAAGAGTATACTAATAAATAGAATATTTTAGTCTCATTCAGATACCGTCTCTTTAGCTAAAAAACCATAAGGGGTTCTTATGAAATACTCAGTCTCACCTGTTATTACCGCAGCAACGTTTCTTTGCAGCCTGCTTTTGTCAAACTCTGTTTTAAGTAATGACGCCCCGCATATTTATACCGTTTCTAAAGGTCAGTCTAACAATCAAATCTCCCTTGGTGGTACGGTTATACCATGGAAAACTGTAAAACTTACCGCGCAATTACCGGGAGAGGTAAAATTTATCGCCGGTTCTGAAGGTGATTTTTTTACTAAAGGTGCACTTCTGGCTTCCCAGGACACCTCGACCCTGGAGGCAAAACGTAAAGCAGCAGAGGCACAACTGGATAGTGCTCGGGCAGCTCTGAGTAATGCTCAGGTTCAATACCAGCGGGAACTGGTTAACCCTAACTCACAATCCAATAGCATGATGGGCGGCTTTCCGGCCGTCATGGGACTGATGACTGATCCTATTCGTAATGCTTCCAACCGAGGTGGTGACCGCGCCATAGACAGACGCGCCAGCCTGCATCAATATCAGGTACAGATTGAAACCGCACAAAACCAGATCCGCCAGGCACTGGCTGGTTTAAAAGAACTGGATGAAAACATTCTCAAAACCAGAACCTATGCTCCTTTTGACGGTAAAATTTTAAATAAAATGACAGAAGTAGGTGATATCGTTCAACCCGGTATGCCGATTATTGTTTTTGCAGATACCCGCCGTTTACAGGTACAGATAGAAGTACCTAACCGTATTCTAAGCAACCTGTCCGTGGGCCAGCAAATCCCTGCAAATCTGGATAATAGTTCCTCAAATATTAATGTTCGTGTAGCACGTATTTTCCCCATGGCAGAACAGGGAGCCCATACCACCACGGTAAAATTTGACCTGCCTGAAAACAGTTCAGCACATGCCGGTATGTATGCCTCAGTTAAAATTCCGCTGCAAAACAGCTCACAAACCGGTCAACTGGTGGTTCCTAAATCCAGTATCGTCTGGCGCGGCAGTCTGCCAGCAGTCTTTCTGGTCAAAACTGATAACCACCTGAAAATGCAATTAATCCGCATGGGGGTTCCCATTGGAACGGATAAATATGCCGTTATTTCAGGTCTTAAAGCTGGAGATCGTATCCTTAGGTCAGCTAATTCCAGAACACGTTCCGGCCAGTTAGCAGGATCTCCTGATGACTCAGAGTTAAAAGCAGTACAGGAGAAGTCCGCTCATGAGTAATAAAAAAAATAATAATTGCTGTGATGACAAGAAGGATCTGGGTTTTGCCGGACGTCTGGCAGATGCCTTTATCCATTCTCCACTTTCCCCACTGCTGTTTGCCGTTATGCTGCTGGTAGGTATCTATGGTCTGATTGCCACCCCGCGTCAGGAAGATCCGCAAATCTCAGTCCCTATGATTGATATCTTCCTTAAGCAAACCGGTGCCTCTTCAGAAGAAATGTCTGAACTGATGATTAAACCCCTGGAGCGCCTGCTCAGTGAAATTCCAGGCGTCAAACATGTCTATTCTGTCAGTGACAAGGAACGAGGTATTATCACCCTGGAGTTTCATGTCGGTGAAGACATTGAATCAGCTATTGTACTGACACACAACAAGGTACAGGCCAACCTGGATATTATGCCTCCCGGTGGCGACATGCCCCTGATTAAACCCAAGGAAATTGATGACGTACCCGCAGTTACCCTGACCTTATGGTCTAACGAAGTCAATGATGAACAGCTGCGTACTCTGGGTTTCAGTTTGATCCAGAATCTTAAACAGGTGCCTAAAACCGGAAATGCCTTTCTAGTCGGTGGTCGTACTCGTCAGTTAAAAATTGATATATTGCCGGAAAAACTATCCGGTTATGGTATTACTGTCGGCCATATTGCCCAGGTAATAAAAGGCTTTAATACCGAACAACTGGTCGGTACTGTAGAACAGGACAGTCAGTTTTATTTTGTTGAAAGCGGTGCCTTCCTGAACAGTGCCAAGGACTTCCAGCGACTGGTAGTTGGAACTCACAATAATCGTCCGATTTATCTTTCTGATGTAGCCAAAGTTTATCAGGCTCCGGAAGATACCCAGCATATGGTTAATTATTACTCCACTGACAGACAGAATTTACCCGAAGCTGCCAATGGCGCTTCTGCGATTACTATCGCTATAGCCAAACAGCATGGAGCTAACGGGGTGACGGTGGTAAATCAGATACTGGCTAAGGTTGAAGAGCTCAAGGGCTATATGATCCCGGATAATGTCCATGTGGCCGTTACCCGAAACTATGGTCATACTGCCAATGAGAAAGTTAATGCTTTAATGTTCAAACTTTTTGTTGCCACACTGGCGGTTACCTTCCTGGTCTGGATATCTCTTGGTTTTAGACCCGCCATAGTAGTGCTGGTAACCATTCCAGTGGTTCTGGTGGTGACGGTATTTATTGCCATGTTAATGGGCTATACCATTGACCGGGTCAGTTTGTTTGCTTTGATTTTTTCCATCGGTTTTCTGGTAGATAATGCCATTGTTATTGTAGAAAATATTTACCGGCGCTGGCTGCAGCATGGAGACACCACCACAGAAGTGGCTGTAGATGCGGTACGTGAAGTGGGTAATCCAACCATTCTAGCCACTTATACTGTTATTGCAGCACTGCTGCCTATGGGATTTGTACGCGGTATGATGGGCCCTTATATGGAACCTATTCCCGCGCTTGGCTCGGTGGCCATGATCTTTTCTCTTGTTTCAGCATTGATTTTTACTCCCTGGCTGGCTATTCGTCTACTGCCTTCCATGAAAAAATTACGTAAAATGGAAGCTCGGGATAAACGCATTGATGATGCCCTGGAAAAGTTTTTCCGCAAAGTACTGGGCAAGCTCATTAATAATAAACTCTGGGGCTGGGGGTTTATGGGTCTGTTAGTGATTGCTTTTGTACTAACTATTAATATGTTTTTGAATACTGCCGTTACCGTTAAGATGCTGCCCTTTGATAACAAATCAGAATTTAGTGTGGTTATTGATTTACCGGATGGAACAGCCTTACCGGATACCGCCAGCTTTACTGATGAACTAGCAGGTCTTATTAAAACTATTCCCGAAGTACTGGCAGTACAGACTTATGTCGGCGACTCTGCACCTTTTGATTTTAACGGCCTGGTACGCCATTATTATCTGCGTAAGTATCCCTGGCAAGCTGAAATACATGTACAACTACTGGATAAAAAGCTACGCCATCGCAGCAGCCACGAAATTGCGGTTGAAGTTCGTAAGCTTATTGCACCCTACAAGGAAAAAGCAAAAGCAACTACCACGGTGGTTGAAATGCCTCCTGGCCCACCGGTATTACAAACAGTGGTCGCCGAAATCTATGGCCCCGATGCTGATACACGACGCAAGGTGGCTAGTGACATGACCCGTATTTTTGAAGAATCACCCTTAATTGATGATGTCGATAACTATATGCGCGGCGATCTGGATATGTGGCGCTTTGAAATTGATATGGATAAGGCTGCCTATTATGGCGTTGCAACCCAGACTATCAATCAGAATCTGGCCATGGTCATGGGCCAGTTTAAAGTCGGTGATGTTAAGCAGAAACGTATTCTGGAACCCACCTATATTTTACTGCAGATCCCTCTGGATATTCGTACCAATCTGGACACCCTGAAAGAAATGCCCATCCAGACTCAGGATGGCCGGATGATACCGCTGGGTGAACTGGGTAAGTTTGTGAAAGTCAAACAGGATCCCATGATTTTCCATAAAGATCTGCGCCCTGTTGAGTTTGTTGTCGGTGATGCGGTAGGTCGTCTGGCTGCCCCCATTTACGCCATGATGGATGTTGATGGACGCTTAAATAATTATAAAACCCCTGATGGTATAACCATGTCCGGTACCTATACAGGCCCACCTAAAACAGATATGCAGTCTGGTTTTGAATGGAGTGGCGAATGGACCGTAACTTACGAAACCTTCCGTGATATGGGTATTGCTTTTGGCGTGGCTCTGATTGCTATCTATATGCTGGTAGTCTGGCAGTTTGGCAATTTCTCAATCCCTGCAGTTATTATGGCCCCGATTCCTCTTACCCTGCTGGGTATTATTCCTGGTCACTGGTTATTAGGTGCTGACTTTACGGCCACCTCTATGATCGGCTGGATTGCCCTGGCCGGTATTATTGTACGAAACTCTATCCTGCTGATTGACTTTACCATTGTGCAGGTCGGCCACAATGTACCGCTTTATGATGCCGTTATTATCGCAGCCAAAAGCAGAACCCGTCCTATTATGATCACGGCTCTGGCACTCGTCCTTGGTTCTGCAGTGATTCTAAGTGACCCAACCTTCCAGGGTATGGCTATCTCCCTGCTGTTTGGGGTATTCGTATCCACCCTGCTGACCTTACTGGTGATCCCTTTAGGCTGTATCAGCCTGGGAGAAGATATATTTAAGGAAGCCGCCGATATGGATGAACGCATTGAGGAAGAAAGAGAAGAAGCGGAACGAGAAGAAGCTTGTGAAATTGAAGCTGAGTCGTCTGAATCTGAGTCAAACCCAGAATCAGACTCCAAACCCAAATAAGCCCCTTAAACCTGGCAGGTTAATATCTGCCGGGTTTCTCTTTGTTCTGGCAGGCTTGATAATATTAACGGGGTGTTCAGTGAGCAGACCTGATCTGGGAGTACATAATGGTAAGCTAATGCCATGCCCAAAAACGCCTAACTGTGTCAACAGCCAGACAACAGATAAAGAACATTATATTAAACCGCTATACTTCAGTGGCACAAAACAGGAAGCAAAAGAGCGTCTCTTGAAGATACTGAAGTCTGAAAAACGAACAAGAATCCTGATCGCGCAGGAAAATTATATTCGGGCTGCATTTACTTCCTTTTTGTTTCGATTTGTTGATGATGTTGAGTTTTATTTTCCTGAAGAACATACTGGTAAAATGATTATACAGATCCGTTCAGCCTCTCGCACTGGCTATTCTGACTTTGGCGTTAACCGAAAACGGATTGAGAAAATTCGTAGCCAATTTTAAGCCAATCACCCAACAGCTAAAAGATAGCTGCCAATAAATAAAATAACTAATAGATGTCCGCATTTACTTTATGGGCAAACAGAATGATTGAGCCAACTTCCTCCCTGGTTTATTTATTCCTGATTCAGAAAAGTTTCCAGAACTTTTAACGACTGCCGCCCTAATAACACTTTTTCAACCTGACCCTTGTTTATAAAAATAGTTGTGGGTGTCGCACGAACACTTAATCTTTTAGCCAGATTAAAAAAAACCCCTACATCCAGAGGCAGGACATTGGAATGTGTTTTCATTAAACCCTGAATATCAGGCATCATTTGCTTGCAGGGTCCACAACTTTCGCTGTGAAAAAATAATATGCGTTTTTCATATTGATCACTTAAACCTTCTTCCTTTAAAATTTTATTTATTTTCGTTCCTTTTAGTTTATATGCCTTGTAATAAACTGATAATTGAAAAAACACAATTAAAACAGAAATTATCATTACAATAACAATAAATATATTCACTTCTACACTCCAGATTTTTATACCCTAAATAAAATGTTCCTGCGTTTATTGCATTCCCACCATCCATGGGTCATGCTGCCATAAAACCTACAGGGATGATTCACACCCCGAAGAAATGCCCTTGAGGTACGATGTCTTTAGCAAGGAATACCCAATTCCTGTTACAGATTTTAGATTGGTGGAATAGATACTAAATATTATTAATTTCATAACTCATTGTGTTTATTATCCGTTAGTGTGTCAATAATAAACAGCTAAACCAGCCGTTGTTTTAGCTGGCAAACAATAGTTTACTAAAATACTTGGTTATGGCAAAATAAGCTAATTTTTTAAAATCTGAGAATTATTTATGAGTATTCGTTCCTTTTTGCCTCCCGTACGCACCTTAATGGGTCCCGGCCCTTCAGATGTTCATCCACGCATTTTAGAAGCACTCTCCCGCCCGACTATTGGTCACCTGGACCCTCGTTTTGTGGAAATGATGGAAGAACTAAAAAGCATGCTGCAATACGCTTTTCAAACCACTAACGAACTGACGATTGCAGTGTCTGCACCCGGTTCTGCGGGTATGGAAACCTGTTTTGTGAACCTGCTTGAAGCAGGAGATACCGCCATTGTCTGTCAAAATGGTGTCTTTGGCGGTCGAATGAAAGAAAATGTTGAACGTCTGGGTGCTACTGCCGTCATGGTAGAAGATGAATGGGGTAAAACCATTGACTTAAATAAGGTGGAAAGTGCACTTAAAGCCCATCCCGAAGCCAAAGTACTTGCCTTTGTCCACGCAGAAACCTCCACTGGAGCATCCTCTGATGCCAGAGCTTTATGCGAGCTGGCTCGCAAATACGATTGCCTGAGCATTGTGGATGCAGTGACTTCTCTGGGCGGTACTGAATTACGGGTGGATGACTGGGGTATTGATGCCATTTATTCCGGTACCCAGAAATGCCTTTCCTGTACTCCAGGTATTTCACCGGTCAGCATGAATGACAAGGCAGTTGCTGCCATTAAGGCTCGTAAAACACCCGTTCAAAGCTGGTTCATGGATCTGAATCTGGTTATGGGTTACTGGGGTAAAAATGCCAAACGTGCCTACCACCATACAGCTCCTGTAAATGCCATGTATTCTTTGCATGAAGCCCTGGTGATGCTGCAGGATGAAGGTCTGGAAAATTCCTGGCAGCGTCATACGGCCAATCATCTGGCTCTACGTGCCGGTCTGGAAGCGATGGGACTGGCGTTCGTAGTGGCTGAAGATCATCGTCTGCCACAGCTCAATTCTGTTACCATTCCGGACGGTGTAGATGACGCAGAAGTACGTAATCGTCTGCTCAACGAATTTAATCTGGAAATTGGTGCCGGTCTCGGTGCTCTGGCCGGTAAGGTATGGCGTATTGGTTTAATGGGTCACAGCAGCCGAGCAGAAAATATTATTCTTTGTCTGGCGGCACTGGAAGCGGTACTGGGTGATAAGGTTAATACCGGTGTGGCACTGGCAGCGGCACAGAAGCAGTTGAGCGTTGAGCGTTAAGCGTTGAGCGTTGAGCGTTGAGCGTTGAGCGTTGAGCGTTGAGCGTTGAGCGTTGAGCGTTGAGCGTTGAGCGTTGAGCGTTGAGCAAAAGATTTTAAAAGCATAAGAACCTAAGTCAAGAGACATACATCATTATTTTACAATAAGATATGGACGCTCGCTCTTCTGCTCTGGCTCTTTCTGAACGCTCAGCGCTGAACGCTTACGACACAGGTATTTTAATGAACAAGGCTGAATTGACCATCGCTTTAAAACGGTTTTTACCAGACTGTGCTGTTATTTCTGAGCAGGAAGCCTTGCGCGCCTATGAATGTGATGGTCTACCGGCGTATAGAAAAATGCCTCTGGTTGCGGTTTTACCACAAACCGTTGAACAGCTGCAGCAGGTGGTTCAGCTTTGTCATCAGCAGGCGGTGCCGGTGGTTGCAAGAGGTGCTGCAACCGGTTTGTCCGGCGGTGCTCTGCCCCTGGAAAATGGTCTGTTGCTGGGTTTAAGCCGCTTTAACAAAATTCTCAATATCAATCCTCTGGCCCGGACTGCCCGGGTACAGCCCGGTGTTCGAAATCTGGCTATTTCTGAAGCTGCTGCAAAATACGGCCTGTATTATGCACCCGATCCCTCCTCCCAGATTGCCTGCACCATTGGCGGTAATGTGGCAGAAAACTCCGGTGGCGTACATTGCCTTAAATACGGCCTGACCGTACATAATGTACTGGAACTTAAAGTCATTACTCCCCAGGGCGAACTATTGACTATTGGTTCTGCTGCCCTGGACAGTGCCGGTTATGACATTCTGGCACTTATGAACGGTTCAGAAGGAATGCTCGGCATTGTGGTAGAAATTCTGGTTAAATTACTGCCCCGTCCAGAACGTGCTCAGGTTCTGCTGGCGGCTTTTGATGATGTAGAAAAAGCTGCTGATTCGGTGGGTGAAATCATTGCGGCCGGTATTATTCCCGCTGGACTGGAAATGATGGACGCCCTGGCCATTCAGGCCGCAGAAGATTTTGTCCACGCCGGTTATCCACGAGATGCCAATGCCATTTTATTATGCGAAGTAGACGGCACTAATGAGGAAGTTTCTGAACATAGTAAAAAAATATACGATTTATTACTTTCCTGCGGTGCCACCGAAGTTCGCACTGCCAGAGATGAAGCTGAACGTCTGCGTTTCTGGCAGGGACGTAAATCCGCCTTTCCCGCCGTAGGTCGTATGTCACCGGATTACTATTGCATGGACGGAACCGTACCCAGGAAAAAACTGGCTCAGGTACTGACCCGTATCAGCCAGTTATCCGAACATTATCAGCTGCCTGTGGCTAATGTATTCCACGCCGGTGATGGTAATTTACATCCGCTGATTTTATATGATGCCAATCAGCCCGGGGAATTACAACGAGCGGAAGATTTTGGGGCTGAAATTCTGGAACTCAGTGTCCAGGTAGGCGGCACCATAACTGGTGAACATGGCGTGGGACACGAAAAAATTCATCAGATGTGTGTACAGTTTTCTGAACCTGAACTGGAACAGTTCAGAGCCCTGAAGCGGGCATTTGATCCGCATAGTCTGCTCAATCCAGGCAAGGCCATTCCACAGCCGCGCAGCTGTTCAGAATATAAACTGATTGGTTCCTGCAATCATGATACTTCCGGGCATCAGCACAGGGAACATGAATAAAGTATGAGCGATCACAGCATAGCATTACAGCAACGGGTGCAGGAGGCTCTGCAGCAGAAGCAGGCGCTTACCATTCAGGGCAGCGGCAGTAAGAATTTTTTGGGCGGTCTGATCGATCATAATCTGACACCACTGCCAGTCATCAAACATTGCGGAGTGGTTAATTACGAACCCAAAGAACTGGTTATTACTGCCCGTGCCGGTACTTCTTTGACAGCGATACAGAGCTTACTGGCAGAACAACATCAGATGCTGGCCTTTGAGCCACCGGCTTTTTCTGAACAGGCCACTCTGGGAGGTACTATTGCCTGCGGTCTTTCCGGTCCGAGAAGACCTTATACAGGCTCCGCCCGTGATTTTGTACTGGGTTCAAAAATTATCAATGGCCAGGCAGAAATTCTTCATTTTGGCGGGGAAGTGATGAAAAATGTAGCCGGTTATGATGTATCCCGTCTAATGGTCGGTGCCATGGGTACTTTAGGTCTGATACTGGAGCTCAGTCTTAAAGTCCTGCCCCAGCCTGAGCAGGAAATAAGCCTGACCCTGGAATGTCCTGTTAATGAAGCCATTGAACAGATGAATAAATGGTCAGCAACTCCGCTGCCTATTTCCGCAGCCTGTTATGACGGTGCCAATTTATACATCCGTTTATCCGGTGCAGCGACTGCGGTTTCCGCCGGCAGCAAACGCATTGGCGGTGATATCATTGCAGACTGTAAAGCCTTCTGGTACAACGTACGCGAATTACAGCACGGCTTTTTTAACACCGACAAATTTCTCTGGCGCCTGTCCCTGCCTTCGGATACCCCGTACATTGAGCTACCCGGAAAACAGTTTATTGACTGGGGTGGTGCTCAGCGCTGGTATATTGCCGATACGGATAATAAACAGAATTTATATTCAAGCATTGCACAGCAGGGCGGCCAGTTAAGCCTGTTTCGTGCATCAGGAGACAATAGCGCTAGAAATAGCTTTCTCACGCATAATGATGCATTTCATCCCTTAAGCACAGCACTTTTAGCTTTACATAAACAACTGAAACACGCTTTTGATCCACAGGGTATTTTTAACCCGGGCCGACTTTATCGGGAACTCTGATGCAGACATCTATTACTGAATCTTATCTTGCCACTGCAGCAGGTCGTGAGGCTGAAGCTATTTTGCGTTCCTGTGTACACTGTGGTTTCTGTACCGCAACCTGCCCAACTTATCAATTACTGGGTGATGAACTTGATGGTCCACGCGGGCGCATTTATCTTATTAAGCAACTACTTGAAGGTCAGCCTGTCAGCCGTGTTACCCAACAACATCTGGATCGTTGTCTGACCTGCCGTGCCTGTGAAACCACCTGCCCTTCCGGTGTACAATACGGCAGACTGGTGGACATTGGTCGGGAGCTGATTGAACAGCAGATACACCGTCCTGCTGCACAACGTTTGCAACGCTTTTTATTACGCAAACTGCTGCCCTATCCCGGACGGTTTGCGATACTTCTGGGTATCGTCAGACTGTTCAAACCGGCGTTACCCGCCCGACTGAAAGCAAAAATACCAGCGCTACAAACACCCTCTCCTCGTCCTGTGGCCAGTCATAATCGTAAGATGATTATTTTGGAAGGCTGTGTCCAGTCGATCACTACCCCCAATACCAATGCAGCGACTGCCCGAATTCTGGATAAACTCGGGATCAGCCTGATATCCCCAACAACTCAGGGCTGCTGCGGGGCCATCAGCCAGCACCTTGCAGCCGCCGAAGAAGCACGGCAATTTATTAAGCAGAATATTGATGCCTGGTGGCCGTATATTATGGACGGGGCAGAAGCCATTATTGTCACTGCCAGCGGCTGTGGTGTACAGGTAAAAGATTACGCTTATTTACTGGCACAGGATCCGGCCTATGCTGCCAAAGCAAAAAAAATATCAGAACTGACCCTGGATCTATCTGAGCTTTTAGCCGGAGAAAACCTCAGGGATTTTAAACTTAATAGCCATCAGAAAGTAACCTTTCACTCACCCTGTAGCTTACAGCATGGACAACAGCTAAACGGTCAAGTTGAACAAATCCTGACACAACTGGGCTATCAACTGTCCGATGTGCCTGACAGCCATTTATGCTGTGGTTCAGGCGGTACCTATTCTATTTTACAGCCAAAGCTGAGTCAGCAACTGCTAAATAACAAACTGGCCGCCCTGAACAGTGATCAGGCAGATATTATTGTCACTGCCAATGTCGGCTGTCAGCTTCATCTCAATAGTCAGTCAACGGCACGGGTTCAGCACTGGATAGAATTGCTGGACTCTCAATAATGATCATGCCCGGAAAAATTATGCACTCTCCATTAGTTTTCAGGACAAGTAATCGGTCTCAGGTGGTTAGGGCAGCAGCATGAGACAGTTACTACGGTTCGTAAGAAAGACTGACAGGCTATTAATTCAGATTATTTACTCCTGCAAAATAATAAGCTTATTCGCCGCCAGCAAAGCCTGTCTGCCGCCAGGCTTCATAGCTGATAATAGCTACAGCGTTAGATAGATTTAGACTTCTGTTATTGGATTGCATGGGAATACGGATACGGTTTTCAGGTTTAATACTCTGTATAACCGGCTCAGACAGACCCTGAGTTTCTGAGCCAAATAATAGTACATCACCATCCTGATACTGTACCTGATCATAAAAGCAGGAACCTTTAGTGGTACAGGCAAAAATTCGTTTACCCTGCATTGCTCTGGCAAAATGCTGATAATCCGGGTAGCGGGTGACATTGGCCAGATCATGATAGTCCAGCCCTGCACGGCGCAGTTTCTTTTCCTCAAAATCAAAACCCAGCGGTTCTATCAGATGTAATGCAAAGCCATTATTTGCTGTCAGACGAATAATATTACCGGTATTAGGTGCTATACGTGGTTCAAACAGAGCTATATGAAACATAAAAAATCCTTATTGCTCGTAAAATATTCATATAATTTCCAGCTTTAACACAGTTCAGATACGTCCACATCCAGATGCATTAAAGTTTTAATTGCACGAGCTGTTTTGGTTATTGAACCGGTGGAATAATACCTGACATCAGGTTTAATTCCAGACGCCCCGGTGTTTTGTAATAGTTCTCTTTGTAACACTCGCTTCAGTTGTTCTGCTACTGCCTGACTAGTATCAACAATCGTAATTTCTTCATTCGTTATTTTTTTAATTGCCTTGCTTAAAAAAGAATAATGGGTACAGCCTAGCACCAGAGTATCAATATTTTCAGCTGCCAGAGGATTTATATATTGTGTTAATAATATTTTAGTTTTACTAGAATCAGGCTGACCATATTCCACCTGATCTGCAAGACCTGGACAGGCCTGGTTATACAACTGTACTGCTGATGCAAAACGATGAGTAAGCTGTTTATATCGCTCACTGGCCAGGGTAGCTTCCGTTGCCAGCACACCTATTTTACCGTTTCGGCTAAGTTGAACAGCCGGTTTAATACCCGGCTCGACTCCAACAAAAGGAATGCCATAGTCCTGACGAAATTTTTCTATTGTGGATGCGGTTGCGGTATTACAGGCAATAACGATGATCTTGACACCCTGCTCGATCAGCCGCTCAGTAATAAAGCGTGAACGCTGTTCAACAAAGGGAGTATCTTTACAACCATAGGGGGCGTGACCACTATCGGCCACATAAAGAATTGATTCCTCCGGCAGAACTTTACGAACCTGCTGAAGTACCGAAAGACCACCCAGACCTGAATCAAATATACCCACCGGATCGGTATTCATAACAGGACTATTCGCTTTTATATTCTCTGCTTAATAAGTTGTGCACTGCTTTTTTCGGCGGCAGGTTTTGATATAGAACTTTATAAACCTGCTCTACAATCGGCATTTCTACCTGCTGAGCACCAGCCAGATTATAAATAAGTTTAGCAGTCTGCAGACCTTCAACAACCTGCTGAATTTCTTCCTGTGCCTGCTCGATACTTTTTCCGGCACCAATAGCCAGCCCCATACGTCGATTACGGGACTGATTATCCGTACAGGTCAGCAATAAATCACCCAGACCAGACAGTCCCATCAGAGTCTTTTGTTTGCCGCCCAGACGACTGGATAGTCGACCAATTTCATTCAGAGCCCGAGTGATCAGGGCAGAACGGGTATTCGCTCCAAATCCCAGTCCATCGGCAATACCTGCCGCAATAGCCATGACATTTTTGGCAGCGCCCCCGACTTCCAGACCAATAATGTCGTCGCTCAGATAGGGACGGAATGTTTCATTGCAAAGTAACCTGGCAAGATGCTGTGCATAGTCCTGGTTATTGGCCGCAATTGTCACTGCAGTAGGCAGGCCCATGGCCACTTCTTTAGCAAAAGTGGGTCCGGAAATAACAGCCTGACGAGGCAAATCACCGAACACTTCAGTCACGACGGTATGCAGTAGTTGACTGGTATCAGCCTCAAGCCCTTTGGTTGCCCAGCTAAGACTCTGCGGGGCATTATTTATGGATTTAATTTTCAGCAATGTTTCCCGGAAGGCATGACTGGGTACCACCACCAGCAGGTCATCACTATGCTTAATAGCCAACACCATATCGCTGGTCACACTCAGAGTATCCGGGAAGGCTATGCCGGGTAGAAAGTAGCTATTTTCACCCGCTTTCTGCATGGCGAGCATTTTTTTTGTGTTTCGTCCCCACAATAATACCTTATGACCATTTTTAGCCAGTAATATGGCCAGTGCCGTTCCCCAGGAACCGGCACCAAGGATAGTGATATCATATTGTGTGGTCACTATTTAATGCACTGCGTCTGAAGTCTCATCCGTATTTTCCTGACGCTGCTGCAAATGCTGCGCATACACGGCATCAAAATTTACCGGCTGCAGAATTAATTGTGGAAAGCCGCCTTTATTAACCAGCTCTGATATCACTTCACGAACATATGGAAACAGCAGATTGGGACAATAGCTGCCCAGCATATGATCCAGCTGCTGTTTTTCAAAGCCGGAGACATTAAAAATACCCGCCTGCTGAACCTCAGCCAGAAAAGCAGTTTTATCCTCGACGTTAACCGTCGCAGTCACACTTAAGACTACGTCAAAGACGTTATCCGCTAAAGGATTTACTGTAGTATGCAAATCTACTTTTAATTCAGGTTCCCATTTTTCGGTAAATATTTGCGGAGAATTGGGGGTTTCAAAAGAAACATCCTTACAGTAGATTTTTTGAATTACAAACTGTTGCTGAGCCTGTTCTTCGGTATTCGCATTTGCTTGTTCATTTGCCATAATAAATC
>JALSUJ010000402.1 GCA_027071355.1 Gammaproteobacteria bacterium
GGTCATCGTATAGACGATGGTTATGGCATAAGTCAGGGCCTGACAGATCGTATCCTGGCTATGGAGGAGATGCCGCAATTAATTATCACGGCAGACTGTGGCTCCTCAGATGAGCATCAGATTGTACAGTTAAAAGAGCAGGGTATAGATGTTATTGTCACTGATCACCATGCTATTCCACAGGAAGGTATTCCGGTCTCTGCTCTGGCTACTATAAACCCGACACGTGACGACTGCCAGTATCCTGACGCTACTATTGCCGGCTGTATGGTGACCTGGCTGTTAATGAGTTATCTCAGAGCCAGACTGATTGATGACGAGGTACTGGAAACATCTGCCCCTAAATTATCTGCGCTGCTGGATTTTGTCAGTTTAGGTACGGTTGCAGATGCGGTCTCTTTGTCCAGTCCGATTAATCGTGCGGTAGTGAAAGCCGGTTTAAAAATTATGAATCAGTTACAGCGTCCTTGCTGGCTGGCTATGCATAAACTTCTGGAACGTGATTTTCAGCTTTTTACTGCAGAAGATCTTGGCTTTCAGATTGGCCCTAGAATTAATGCTCGCAGTCGTATGTCCGATCCTTATATGGCTTTACATTATTTGTGTGCGTCCAGTGTATCTGAATCCATGAGTCAATTATCCGGGCTGGATAAAGATAATCAGATTAGAAAAGATACTGAAAAACAGATGCTGGATGTCGCTCTGAAATTAGCCGGACCTCAGTTAACAACCCTGAACTGGTCTCTGGTTATTTTTGATGAGGCATTTCATGCCGGGGTGCAGGGGATAGTTGCCTCCAGACTGATGGAAAAATACGGTCGTCCGGTTATAGTTTTCAGTCCTACGAATGATGAGCAAATTCTCACCGGTTCCGCCCGAACTATTCCGGCCATTCATATCAGAGATGCTATAGAAATAGTGGCTAATCATCAGTCGGGCATCATTTCTGGTTTTGGAGGGCATAAGGGGGCGGCTGGACTCAAGATAAAAAAAGATAAAATAGCGCAATTTAGTGAATTATTTGATCAGGCTGTAGACACATTGATCAAATCTTCTGCACTGGATGAAGATAATGCCCTGAGACCGGTTATCTATACTGACGGCAGTCTGGCAGAAGATGAAATAAGCTTTGCTACTATTGCTGAACTGAAAGGCCTTGAACCCTATGGCAGAGAGTTTGAAGCACCGGTATTTGAAGGTGAATTCAAAGTACAAAGTATTCGCAGCATAGGTGCAGAAGCCAATCATCTGATGATTCAACTGGCAACCGATTCATTCAGTTTTCGGGCAGTCTGGTTCCGGGCTCTGGATAAAAAAGGTGATACCTTTCCTGTTAAAGAAAATGATAATATTCGTGCTGTTTATCAATTAAAGGAAAATTATTACCGAGGTAATTTTTCAGTACAATTGCATATTATCCATGCTCAGTTGTTGTAATTTACAGCCCCCTAAAATAATTCCACATCATTATCATTACTGCTTTTAGTAACCTTCTGACTAAACTCTTCCAGGGCCTTATCAACAGGCACACCGGATAACACCTTATCAAATAATCGGCGTTCTTCTTCCATGGTGTATTTGCTGCGAATGGATTCCTGTAAGGCTTGCCATTGTGGTGGTGAATATAGTGAGGCGGGATCAGCAATCAGTTGGGTCAGTGAATCCAGACTATGACTGACATGATCCAGTCGCTGGGATAATTTATCATAAAACTGAAAAGCAATAATGGCAGCATGTACTTTTTCGCTGGAATCATTGACCAGATTTTTCAGGCTGTCATTATCTGTTTGCTGTTGTGCTATCGAAGTCTGAATTTCATTCAGGTTACTGGCCAGTGAAGTAAATGAATCGGCCAGAGTATCAACAGAAGAGTTACCCTCATGCATGGATTGTTTAATTTGTGCAATGGCGAGGTTAAGCATAACCACAGTTTCTTTTAACTGACTCCAGTCAAGATCCGGGTTGGCAGAGGTGGAACTGATGGTTGTTGACATTGGAATTCCTTGTATATTTGTTTGTGTCGATATTTTTTATTATCGGCACAAGTTAAACCAGTATTACAAATTATAGTTATAAATTTATGATTTTCATGTTAAATTTTAAAAAAACTTAACAAATAACTAATAAAT
>JALSUJ010000403.1:0-2083 GCA_027071355.1 Gammaproteobacteria bacterium
ACCAATGTCGAGTTTGGTACCAAATATCTGAGTATGATGTTACAGAAATTTTATAAACAGCCGGCTCTTGCCAGTGCCGCCTATAATGCCGGCGGCCATCGGGTGAGAGCCTGGCAGCCCGAAAAGAACAAAATGAAAGCCGATCGCTGGATAGAAACTATCCCGTTTAATGAAACCCGTGAATACGTCAGCAGTATTCTTGCTTATACGGTCATTTATGAAGACCGCATGGGTCTGCCGAAAACTCGTCTGGAACAGATTATGCCGGAAGTTCCCAGCAAACAGTCCAGTAAATAACAACCAGAGAAAAACATATCATAACATGAAGCAATATCTTGATTTGTGCCAGCGAATCGTCAACGAGGGTGTCTGGGTTAATAATAAGCGCACCGGAAAAAGCTGTTTAACGGTTATTAATGCCGATATAACGTATAACGTAGCAGAAAATGAATTTCCTCTGGTCACTACCCGGAAAAGTTTCTGGAAATCAGCCATTGCTGAAATTCTGGGCTATATTCGGGGGTATGACAATGCTGCCGATTTCAGAAAAATCGGAACTAAAACCTGGGATGCCAATGCCAATGAAAATAAGGACTGGCTGGCTAATCCATATAGAAAAGGCACCGATGACTGTGGCCTTATTTACGGCAAAATTGGCCGTAACTTTCCCAAACCGGATGGCGGTAGTGTAGACCTGCTGCGTCAGATTGTAGATGATTTATCTCAGGGGATAGATAACCGGGGTGAAATTTATACTTTTTACCACCCCGGCGCATTTCATATGGGCTGTTTACGCCCCTGTATGTACAGCCATCATTTTTCACTATTAGACGGCACACTCTATCTGAACAGTACCCAACGCTCCTGTGATGTACCGCTAGGGCTTAATTTTAATATGGTGCAGGTATTTGTATTTCTGGCACTCATGGCTCAAATTACCGGCCACAAACCGGGACTGGCCTTCCATAAAATTGTCAATGCGCATATTTATGAAGATCAGCTCGACTTAATGCGCGATGTACAGCTTAAACGGACCCCCTACCCGTCCCCGCAATTAACCATCAACCCTGATATTAAAACTCTGGAAGATCTTGAAACCTGGGTAACTCTGGATGACTTTGAAGTACAGGGCTACCAGCACCACGAGGCCATTCGCTACCCGTTTTCAGTATAATTACAGCTCGACCGAAGTACCTGCCAGGCGATCATAATAACGGGCACGATAGAGCAGCCGTTTCTGAGTATCACTGTCTTCAAAGGCACTGCGGTCATGCAGAATATTATTACTGATCAGTCCCATTCCTGAGACCAGTTTACCCTGATAAATATACTCTGATTCACTTTCCAGCAATTGTTCCAGATATTGAACCGCTTCCAGTGTCAGAGAGTCATCCTTCCAGACTACATTTCGGGTTCGAATGGTATAACGCATATGCAAATTACCACTGGCCGGATCCACCGAAAATACCGGCCCAATTTCCTCTTTACGAGCCACATTGCCGTCTTTATCCATACGTGCCGGTATAGTCATCACATCATCAGCCATTAACACACGGATATAGTCCGGATTTTTATCCCGCAGTTCAATATAAGCCACTTCATGATCCATCAACCTGTTTTCACCACCAACAGGTGCCGGAACCACACAATGCAGGTTCAGTGCATGGATCTGTTTATCTGCGCTATTGTAATAACCATCCGTATGCCAGTTAATGGCCCTATTACTATAGGGTATATAATTCTGCCGGGCACCTTCATCTACTACCGTTAGAGAGGTCAGACCGGATTCATCTGCCAGCCAGTTATGATCCAGCCGGGTAACCTTAAATGCCCTGCCCAGTGCCAGAGGTATTTCAGGATCGGGGTCATCAGCAGTTTTTCCTGCATAAATAACCATATTGGTCTGCTGACACAATTGCAGTAACTTCTGATATTCAACCTGAGTTAAATGACGCGGGTCATTGAGCTCTACCACCAGCTCACCCAGCTCCCGGGGATAGTTGAGCATTTTTTTATCCCGCCATTGCTGGTAGGCAGCTTTATTCTGCAATAAAAACGGGCTGGTTTGAGTACTGGTCTGAGT
>JALSUJ010000403.1:2093-7388 GCA_027071355.1 Gammaproteobacteria bacterium
TTAAATGACAAATAAAGTAAAAATGAATTGATATTGATCAGCTTAAAAACTAAAAAATTTTTTTTAGAATAGCTTCTATTTTGTCCTTTCTCAGTGGTTTAGTTACAAAACCATTCATATGTGCTGCACGGCATAAGAGACGAATATGTTCAGTTTCCGTGCCGGTTAAAGCAAAAATAGGTGCATAGGATAATTTTTGTTCCCGAATAATCATAGCTGCCGCAAGACCACCCACTTCAGGCATTTCAAGATCCATTAAAATTAACTGATATACTTCATTCTGACAGTGTTCTATTGCCTGCTGACCATTTTCAGCAGTGTCTACATCCAGTCCAAAATGACTGAGTAATTTTTTACCCATCATTAAATTTACTTTGGCATCATCAACAAATAACACCCTTCCATGATACTGTTTGAATTCTGAATCCATTACTCTCCTGTTCCCGGATATTAGTTAGAGTTATGATTTTAGTGTAGGCAAGTTAATTCAAAATAAACAGTTCCCGGACAGCATCTTTTTAACGGTCTTTTTTGCTACCGGGAAAAATCAATGATAAACTCTATGGTTTACAAATTATAAATTCATATTTATTTTGATAACATTTGACTAAGACTAAGAAGGTTATCAGGCCAGTCTTGCTTAATAAAGATGGTTCTGACAACATAAAAAAACATCATTGGAGATATAGAGATGTCAGCAAATTCTAATACCAAATTAACCATTATCGCCACCAAGGGTACTCTGGACTGGGGCTATCCACCCTTTATTCTCGCCAGTACTGCGGCTGCACTGGGTAAAGAAGTATCTATTTTCTTTACTTTTTACGGTTTAAGACTGTTATTGAAAGACACTGAAGCTCTGAAAGTAACTCCTATTGGAAACCCTGATATGCCAATGAAAATGCCTATGGGTCCAGAATGGTTCCGCTCTATTGACTGGGCACCTCTGATCCCTAACATTGTCTGGCAGATCCCCGGTATTGAAACATTTGCCACATCCATGATGAAAAAGACCATTGCCAATACTGGTGTAGCACCGCTGTCTGAGCTGAGAGACCTTTGTCAGGAAGCCGAAGTTAAATTCCTGGCCTGTCAGATGACTGTGGATCTGTTTGGCTTTGATCAATCAGACTTTATTGATGGTATTGAGTTCGTTGGTGCAGCAAGCTACTTCGAAGAGTCCAATGACTCTGAAATCACTCAATCCCTGTATATGTAATAGACCTGCTACCGCCCCGCTACTTTATAAAGTAGCGGGGCAACAGCCCCCAAGCTCATTTTACCCAGCTAACTTCAGCTAAATATATAAAGTAATATTTGCGTCTCCAGCAAATTCGAAAAAAGCAGACGTTCCAGCGTAGCTGATATCATCAATAAAGGTATTAATATCAATTTCAAACAGATCGACGGTCATCTGACAGGCAGTAAATTTTACCCCAGCTTCCAGACAAAGTTCGCGTAATTCAGTCAGAGGTGCTACGCCTTTATCCGCCAGTTTTCGTTTCATCATACTGGTTAAAAAGTTTTGTACTCCCGGCAAAGCCTGCACAACAACCGGTGCTGGAATCGGAATAGGCATACCGGGGTTTCCCAGAGAAGACACCTTAAGATTAAGATTTTTTTCCAGTAACTGCAGGCCGTAAAAGGTAAAAAACATTTCCACTTCATAGCCCAGAGCAGCGGCAGTACTGGCTAAAATAAAGGGCGGATAGCCCCAGTCCAGAGTCCCTTTACTGGCAATAATGGCCATTTTTTTTTGCATAAATCCCCCTCAGAAAAACTTTTTTCTATTCCGTGTATTATCCTAAATTTATTGTAACTTCAGTATAAATTACCGTATCTTCCTGCAGGGCCTGTATTTTCGGGGACGCTCAAGCACATCCATGTGTCGCTTTATCTCGGCATCCTGCCTCCATAAACCCCGTAAACACAGGCCCTGCAGAAAGATACTCTTATCAGATTTAAATCATACTGAATAAGTTACAATTTATTTAGGTTAAACCTTATTCTTTTTTATATGCGACCATCATAAGGTAAACACCAAATAGAAACATAGGTAATGACAGGATCATACCCATTGTTAACCAGTTGTCGGCAATAAATCCTCCTGTGCCCATTTGTGCATCGGGTTGACGCACAAATTCCACCATAATTCTAAACACGCTATAGCAGATTAAAAACAGTCCGGAAACTGCTTTTTGGGGTCTGGGATGTCTGGAATAAAACCATAGAATAATAAACATCAGCACCCCTTCAAGTAAAAACTCATACAACATGGAAGGATGACGAGGCAGGCCCAGCGGATCGGTTGGAAATATCATTGCCCAGGGCAGATCGGTTGGCCGTCCCCAGAGTTCTGCATTAATAAAATTACCAATGCGGCCTGCCGCCAGACCAATAGGCACCATGACGGCAATAAAATCCGTCACCGCAAAAAAATCTTTGTTATTTTTGCGGGCAAACAGCCACATGGCAAACAACACACCCAGTAAACCACCGTGAAAGGACATGCCTCCTCTCTGGATCTGAAATAAAACTAAGGGATCATGTAAGAAATAATTTAAATTATAAAACAGCGTATAGCCCAGCCGACCACCAATAACCACGCCCAGAGCGCCGTAAAACAGCAAATCATCAATTTGCTCATTATTCCAGTTCACATGGGGCTGTTTGGCCTTAATTCTAGCAAACAGCCAGAATCCGGAAAAACCCACCAGATAGGTAATACCATACCAGTGAATATCCAACGGGCCTAAAGACAGTGCAACGGGATCAATATCAGGATAAGTTAACATCAGACAGGTAATACTCTAGTTATAAAGGATTTAATATAGGCGGTTTCAGGTATTGCCGGATGGACCGGATGGTCCGGTCCCTGATAGCCGCGTTCCAGCAGCTGGCTAAAACGGTCCAGATGTCTGGCGGCACCCTGAATTTGCTGTAACAGGGTCTCTGCCGGCAGATGGTGAGAGCAGGAAGCAGAAACCAGTATACTGTCACGATTGCATAACTGCATAGCCATCTGGTTGACCCGCCGATAGGCATTCATGCCTTCTTTAAAATCTTTTTTGCGTTTAATAAAAGCCGGTGGATCCACAATAACAATGTCAAATTTTTCTTTTTCACTGCGTAAATGTTTCAGCACATCAAAGACATTCCCCTGAATGCTGGTAATATTACTAAAACCGTTTAACTCCGCACTTTGATCCAGCCAGTCCAGAGCCTGTTCAGAGGCATCCACACTATACACCTCACTGGCACCGGCCGAGGCAGCCTCAAGTCCCCAGGCACCGGCATAGGAAAACAGATCCAGTACCCGTTTATCTTTTGCGTAAGTCTGAACTCTTGCCCGATTCATTCGATGGTCATAAAACCAGCCCGTTTTCTGACCTTTTAACAGATCAATCTGAAAACGGGTCTGATTTTCATGAATTTCAGTAGTAGCGGATAAATTCCCCTGCACCACTTCCTGATACAGGCTCAGGCCTTCCAGTTCACGCATTTTTACATCATTACGTAATAAAATAACGGCAGGCTTAAGTACTTTATCCAGAGCTTCAAGCAGAGCCTGGCGCTGATTTTCCATTCCTGCGGTGGTAATTTGCAGCACCAGAATATCATTAAAACGATCCACGACAATACCCGGCAACAAATCACTTTCACCAAATATCAGTCGGTAATAGGGTTTATTAAACAGGCGCTCTCTTAATGAAAGGGCTATTTTAATCCGATGCACCAGTAAGGATCGATCCAGTTGAATATCTGTTTTTCGACTGACCAGCCGAGCACAAATCAGTGAATGGGGATTAATATAGGCAATACCCAGGGGTTTTCCCTGTGCAGAATGCACGACTACCTGTTCACCGGCAGTAAAATTTTTTAGTGGTGTTCTGACACTATCTATCTCATTACTGTAAATCCAGAGATGCCCCTGAATAAGACGACGTTCCTGGCCTTTTTTAAGATAGAGGTTATTAAGAGGTGATTCTGGTATTTTCCCGCTCATTTTTATTCCAATGTTTAATCCAGCAGATCATACCACAGATATAAAATACAGATAATAAAAAAAGCAGGGCTTGAAATGGGTCTGTCTTTAACAATATATTGTATATTGTGTATGGTGTTGTGTATGTGTATAATAAATCATACCAACTATCCTAAATAGAGGGTAACTATTCAGCATAAATTAACGTATCAGTCAGAGTTCAAATTACGCTGAATAATTATAATAAAGGTTTTATTATTATGGCAGTCGCACAGAGTAATTTGGTCAGAAAGCAGTTCTTAATTTCAGAAGAGAGTGTTGCAAAACTCGAAAAATTAGCTGCGATACGGCACGTATCAGCATCTGAAGTGGTCAGACAGGCAATTGAATCTTATGATCCACACCAGTCGCTAGATATGGAAATGCCAGAATTAATGGATTTGGTCAGTGCCCGCTTAAAAGAAGCTATTATTTCAACCCAAAAGGCTAATAAAAAAGTAGCCAGCACATTAAAATTGCTTGATCATGGAGAGCATAAATAATGGCTGGCTGGAAAGATATTTTACTTGATACACTCAAATTAACGGATGAAGTTAAACGATTGAATCAGCAGACAGAAAAATTATCTGAGCGTACTCATGATATTGATAAGCGTTTAGTTCGACTAGAGACAATGGTTGAAATTTCACAAAACCAATTACCTAAAGATTAGAAAGATTATTATGGAATCACAAGATGGAACAAAGCTCTCATTTAACTTTGTATATTAAATATATGTAAAGCTATGTTAGAGGTATCTATTTTCTGTATCACACTAAGCAGTGTCTATTGGTAAATAGATACCTGTATAGTTAACACTTAATGGGCTTCACTGACGGACACGACATCTTCAGCCTGCAGGCCCTTTTGACCGGTTACCAGGTTGAATTCAACATTAGCCCCCTGTTTTAAAGTTCGATAGCCGTCGCCGCGAATTGAACGAAAATGTACGAAAACATCTTCCTGATCGTCCAGAACAATAAAGCCAAAACCCTTAGCATTGTTAAACCATTTAACTGTTCCAATTTCACGTTTTTCCATTTTGACATCCCTACTAAAATAAAAATCAATGACCGGTAAAATCAATACATAACTTTGATCCTGATAAGGTCCTGATGACTTCCCGGTCAACCGCACCAAAAGCACACACTACTTTTAGATAAGTTTTATTTATACGCCCAAAAAAAATAAGAAGCAATATCAGATATCAAAATTTCTTAAAATAACCACAATTGATGGTATTTATATGACAAAATTCACATAAATAGCGT
>JALSUJ010000404.1 GCA_027071355.1 Gammaproteobacteria bacterium
ATATTATTTTTTATGGTCACGTGACACCGGGCGGTGGCTTTCAGGGCGGGGTTATTTTAGCCACGGCTTTTTTTCTGCCGGTTCTGGTACGTCCTGGTACTCGAATTGATCACGGTGTTATTACCCTGCTTGAAGGTCTGGCCGGCAGCGGTTTTATTCTGATAGGACTATGGGCCATGTTTTATGACCAGCCTTTTTTACAACCCATCTTTGATTCGTTTTTAGGTACCGGTCCTCTGGGTTCCTTATGGTCAGCAGGTAGCTTACCCTTACTTTATCTGGCAGTTGGTTTAAAAGTAGGTTCTGAACTGGCTGGTTTGCTGGTGACGGTTTCCGATGTACCGGAATTGTCTGAAACGAATATCTCTGACGCTGACGATATTAACAAGAAATAAATTGAGAAGAAGTGTTTATGCCTGCAATTGAGGTGGTTTTGTATAGTGGAGCAATCGGACTGTCTATTATTGGACTGGCTGGATTATTATTGCTCAATAATGTCTTTCGTATGCTGCTGGCTCTGGTCATACTTGAGGCAGGAGTGAACCTGTTACTGATCCTGTCAGGCTTTCGTCTTGCTGGTGTAGCCCCTATTCTTCTACCGGAACAAATGTCTAATCTATCCGCTATTGTGATGAATGATCCGGTGCCACAGGCGCTGGTATTAACTGCTATTGTGATTGGTGTGGGTGTTCAGGCTCTGGGACTGGCGATGATTATGCGGATTAAAGCTCAATATGGCACATTAAATATGCTTAAAATCAGAGAACAGCTGGAATTTGATCTGGCTGTTCAATCCGGTGTCGCCACTCCTGTTAGTGCACACAGCCCTGTCAGTCTGGCCAGTGGACGTGAAAGACAGCTATCAAATCATAAGGATGAACAATAATGGATAACATTGTTCTACTGGTGGTATTGCCACTGCTGGCCGCATTTCTTATGCCGGTTGTGGCACGTAGTTCCGAAGTGCTAGCCCGGACTCTGGGGCTGTCAGTGCTGTTTATTTCTATTGCAATTATTCTTAATGTATGGAACCAGAGCGGACAAATTGACAGTCAGGCTGTTTCTATAGCCATTGGCGGTTTTTTACCACCGCTGGGCATTAACTTTTATGTGGATCAAATTTCACTGTTTTTTGCACTGGCGGTACCGGTAATGGTGCTGCTGTTCTGGCCATGGAACCGGAGTACCTCTATTAGAGAGTATTCCCTGATGATGCTGTTGACCGCATCGGCATCCGGCCTGATCCTCAGTGGTGACCTGTTTAATATCTATGTGTTTTATGAATTACTTGCTATTGCTTCCTATAGCCTGGTGGCTATCCAGGGGCGGGCAGCTGCTGTGGCGGCATCATTTCGCTATCTGTTGATGGGCAGTGTGGGCTCGGTAATGATGTTATTAGGTATTGCGATTATCTATACTCAGACGGGTACTTTAAATCTGGCTCATCTGTCTCTTCTGGCTCCGGAAAAACTCAATAATATACTGGGACTGGGCTCTTTTGCTCTAATTCTGACGGGTATGGGCGTAAAGGCTGAACTATTTCCTGTTAATAGCTGGGTGCCGGAAGTTTATGGTTCTGTAAGCAGTAACCTGGCGGCATTAATGGCTGGGCTATTATCCAAACTGGCAGTGATTGTTATTGTACGCCTGCTGATTTTATTATTCCCTCAGCCGGAAGCATTACAGCTAATGGCTGTGCTGGGTATTATGGGGGTCATTACCGGTGAGCTGGTGGCCTGGCGGGCAAAAGATTTTGTCCGGATGCTGTCATTTTCTTCTATTGGGCAACTGGGGCTGGTATTTCTGGCTTTTTCCATTCCTGGAGAAATGGGCATGATGGCCGGTATAGCGATTGTTCTGCATCATATGGTGGTTAAGCCAGCTTTATTTATGCTGGCAACCGGGTGGCGCGGTTCGCTTGAAAATCTGTCCGGTGTGGCCAGACGTTCACCGTTTGCCGTTTTGCTGTTTATAGTATTAATTTTATCCCTGTTGGGAATTCCGCCATTACCGGGATTCTGGGCAAAATACCTGTTAATGGTAGGTCTGTCATCACAGGATGGTTCTATTTATACCCTGGGTATGTTTATAGTTCCTGTGGCCATGATTATTGAAATAGCTTATCTGTTTAGATTAGTCATGATTATGTACCGTAAAGAGGGTGATGAGGCTGCTGTCAATAATCCTGATATTAAAGTAGCACCACAGAGTCATTCAAAATGGGGGCTTGCCATTGCAGCTTCAGTGGCTGCCATGTTAATTGCCATTGTGCTGCAATTACAGCCAGCCAGTGACAAACTGGTGTCTCTTGCCAGCCAGTTAAGCGATCGAAATCAATATATTTCTACGGTATTTCCTCAAATCCACACGGTTAGGATGCAAAGCATAAAATGACTGTATTAGACGATTTATTACTGTTTACTGCACTGGCCAGTGTGGCCATTATTGCGCTGAGACGTTTTGCTTCTATCAGTAAGTTTTCAGTGGTGGTGTATGCTCTGGCCACCGTACTATTAATTAAAATGTCAGCTCTTGGTTATGGCGGTGAACCTGTATACTCCAGCTTCACAGTGAATGTTCTGGGACAGATCCTGCAATGGCGCTTTGATGCTCTATCCTGGTTTTTTGCTTTAATTACTCTGGTTTCAGCCTTGTTGGCAGCTTTTTTTATGAGTGGTGCCTGGGGTGAAAAATATTGTAAGGAACATTCTAAAGAGGCTTATGGCTTATTACAGGTGGCCCTGATCCTGAATGTTCTATCCATGCTGGTGCTGCTGGCCAGCGGGGATTTATTATCGCTCTTTATCGGTTGGGAGCTGGTCAGCTGGGCGAGTTTTATGATGATGGCATTAAACCCGGATAAACTGGCCCGAAAAGCCGCTATTAAATATATTGTTTATGCCATGGCCGGTGCCATGGCTTTCTTAATGGCAATTGCCATGACCTATAATATGACAGGCTCTCTGGATTATGTACAGGTTATGCAGGGGATGGCTCATCTCAGCAACAGCCAGATTGCTCTGCTGGTCAGCCTGTATGTGATGGGCTTTGGCATAAAAATGGGGGTTATCCCATTTCATCTCTGGCAGGCAGCCGCCTATGCTGAAACTCCCGGTGCAGGAGCTGTTTTTATGGGTGCTATTTCTGCACGTATGGGGCTTTATGCGTTGCTAGTAGTAATTGTGCAGATTATTGGTTTAACCAGAGTGGCGGCCATAGAAATCCCCTATACTTTCCTGGATATGCAGAATGTGCTGGCCTGGGTCGGGGCATTGACGACGATTATTCCAACTTATATTGCTTTAAAACAGAATGATGCTCGCCACCTTCTGGCCTGGCATGGTGTTGGTCAGGGAGGTTATATGCTGCTGGGTGTTATGATCTCAGATAGTATCGGCACCGCCGGGGGTATTATGCATGTCTTTAATCATGCGACTTATCAGGCGGCATTGTTTATGACCGTCACTGCTGTTATTTATCGTACCGGTACCTCTAATTTCAGTAAACTGGGTGGCCTGGTTACCCAGATGCCTTTAACCTTTATGGTGATGGTTGTCAGTATTATTGGCCTGGCTGGAATCCCCCCCATGAATGGATTTGTGTCAAAATGGCTGATTTATCGTGCTTTGCTGCTGGATGGACAGCCCTTATTATTTGTTGCTGCTGTAATAGGTACTTTGGGTACCATCCTTTCTGTTTATAAACTGGTACATAATACTTTTCTGGGGCAGTTACGACTGGAGCATCAGGAAGTTCGTGAAGCACCGTTAAGTATGCTGATCCCTATGCTGGGTCTGGCAATTATTATATTTGCTACAGGTGTTATGCCGGGAGTGGTTCTGGACTGGGTTGCTGCGGCGCAAATTGCCGTGGGGATCGCGCCTGTTGAACATAATCTGGGCGGTATTGAACTGGTACAGGGTGGTCTGGATATGATCTGGGTAACCGGAATTATGTTTTACGGCTTTGCGGTCGGAGCCATAATATTTTATGTACTGGGTGGAAAATCAAAACATATTCATCAGTATGATAATTATGCAGGGGGGCATTTCCTGACGTCCAAAGTGCGCTATCATTATAGCAACCACTTTTATGCTGGTTTAATGCATATGATAGGCGGCTGGTATCGCAATGTGTTTATTAAACTGGAGCATGCTCTGGTGTCTCTGGTGAGTTTTATGTCCCAGTTTTCAGAAAATTTTTATCGCTCCAGCCAACCTGTCATGCTAGTGGCTGTCGTTGTGGTATTAGCACTTTATTTCGTTTTGGGTTCTTCTGGCGGTGCAGAAGTTTCTGCTGGCGTGTCCCTGGGAGGCTTTAATCAATGAATTCAACAAGCGAGTTTGTGACCTCAGAATTTGTAACGGGCAATGTTTCCCTGGCAGACGTATTGCCTCAGATGATATTAATGCCATTGATTGCCTTTGTTTCCGGGCTGCTTATGATCTTGATGTATCGTAAAATTGCTGCTCGACTGCAACGACGTGTTGGTCCTCCATTTTTTCAGCCAGTTTATGATATTGTCAAATTGTATGGTAAAAAAACTCAGATATCTCATGGTTTGATCCATGATATTGGTATTGTTGTTGCGGTTGGCGGTTATGTCGCTGCAGTTATTTTATTACCCATTCCCGGTATGGACGGTATTGCAGATAAAGGGGGTATTATTACCCTCTCGTATGTTCTTATGGTGCCATCTCTTGGCCTGGCATTAGGGGTTGGGCAATGCGCTAATCCTAATGGTTCAATTGGTATCTCCCGTGCTTTGACAGCTATGCTGGCTTATGATATTCCTTTTATTATTGTGGTCTTTGGTGTGGCAACTCATTATCAAAGTACCTCCCTGGTCGGAATGATTAATTACCAGCAAACGCATCAGTGGGGAATATTTGAAATGCCCCTGCTGGCTGCCGCCGGACTTTTTACCTTACAGGGTATGATGGGTAAACATCCTTTTGAAATTTATGTTGCACCTGCTGAAATTGCCACTGGACCCATGGTTGAAATGAGTGGTAAATATATGGGCGGCCTGTTTGTAATGCAGTCCTTTCAATTTTATGTGGCCAGTGTTTTATATGCATCATTATTTTTAGGTGGTGGCAGCAACTGGTTTGAGTTTTTATTGAAAATCTTTTTTGTTGTAGAAATCCCGATTTTTATCTCTTTTCTTTTCCCTCGTTATAGAACGGAGGATATGGTGCGAATTATGTGGAAGTGGCCGGTGATGATCGCATTAATTGGTATCGCTTTTGTGATGTAAAAGACAGGTTTAAGGTATAAGGTAAAGACTGTAAGTAAGAGTTTAGACCTGAATTTTAATCCTGTACCTAATTTTGGAATAATAATGAGTAAACTTGGAAATATTCCTGTTAATGCACAAGATGGAAAAAAACGCACCAATCCTTTGGCGGGTGTGTTTGATGAGCTTGTACAATTCTGCCAGTCCCGTTCCATGTTTATGCTGCATTATTGTACGGGGTGCGGCGCTATTGAACTGCCACCGGCTATGACCTCTCGTTTTGATATGGAGCGTCTGGGTATTCAGCCTATGGTGACACCGCGTCAGGCGGATATTTTACTGGTTACCGGTTATGTTTCAGTCAAGACTTTAAAAAGAGTTATCCTGACCTATGAGCAAATGCAGTCACCAAAATATGTGATTGGAATTTGCTCGTGTACTGTAAATGGCGGCATGTACTGGCAAAGTTATGCAACCGCTAAGGTGCTGAATGAATATCTGCCTGTCGATGTCTATATTGCCGGTTGTATGCCGAGGCCGGAAGCCGTAATTGAAGGAATGCGTCGTTTAATGAGAAATATTGAAGATGGTAAGGGTAATGCATGGAAAGATTATTTCCAGCGCTATGATTACTATCTGGGAAATCAGCAGCATTTATTTGGTAATGACTGGCAGACGCCTACCGATATTATTGGTGAAGCCCGCCATTATGGACTGGAAAGTGAAGAAACTTATGGCGAGCATACCAAAATACTGGAACAGCACCAGCAGCCTCTGGAGCCCTACAAAATGCGGATTAAGTTATGATCTCAGAGATAAACCTGTATGAAATGTGATGAAATAAATGCCTGGCTGGATGCCTTACTGTCAGAAATTAATGAAATTGAAGTAACCCGGAAAAGTGAACGACGGGTACGGGTGGATGTACCTGCCAGTTCATTACCAGCGTTACTTGAATTGCTGAAAGGTAAAGCCTCATATGTCCATCTGTCCGCAATCTCCTGTGTGGACTGGCCTGATGATGAGGAATTTGAACTAGTGTATCACTGCTGGTCTTATGAAGCTAAATCCTTATTATCTGCGCATACCCGAATTCCCCGTAATTCATCAGAAGAATTTGCTCACTACGTGTCAGTTTACGATATTTACAAACCAGCGGCTTTTTTTGAACGCGATATCTATGAAATGTTCGGAGTTTATTTTGAAAGCAGTCCGTATATGGAAAAATTTATTCTGACCGAATGGAATGGTCCACCGCCAATGCGTAAAGATTTTAATGCAGAGGCTTATGTCAATGATACCTTCAGCTGGGCAGATTATCATCCTCAGTGGTTACAGGATATAGAAGAAGAGGGTGGCGGTATTGCTATCAGGCCGGAGGATATTCGTTTATGAGGCCGGAAAACTATCAGGTAGTAAGCCTTCCCAATAGCGATGAATACGAGCTCTTTATCGGTCCTAACCATCCAGGTATTGAAGGAAATTATGCCTTTAAACTAAAACTGGATGGTGACCGGGTTATTTCCGGTAAGGCCGATGCCGGTTATTTGCATCGCGGCTTTGAGAAGCTGATGGAAGGTCGTTTATGGATTCAGAATCTGGCTATTGTGCCACGGATCTGTGTACCTGATCCGGTTCCAATGGAAGTGGTTTATTCACTGACGGTTGAAGAAATAGAAAAAACCGAAGTTCCACTCAGGGCACAGTGGATCCGGGTGATGCAGCTGGAACTGTCTCGTATTGCCTCGCATCTGTTTACCTTTGGCGGTCATGCTTCCACAACCGGTATGTACACGCCCAGCTACTGGGGGGTGGCTGATCGGGATCTGGCGCTGGATTTATTTGAAGAACTCACCGGTGGACGGGTTTACCATATTTATAATATTCCCGGCGGTGTTCGCCGTGATATTCCCAATGGTTTTCTGGATCGTTTAAGTGACTATCTGGACTATCTGCAAACCCGACAGAATGATTATGATAATCTTTTATTTACCAATCAGGTATTTGTTAAACGTGCCCGTGATGTGGGTGTGCTAAATCAGGAGCAGGCCCTGGAATGGGGTGTTACAGGGCCTAATCTAAGGGCAACCGGTCTGGCTTTTGATGTGCGCCGTGATGATC
>JALSUJ010000405.1 GCA_027071355.1 Gammaproteobacteria bacterium
CTGTTGAATAAAATCATTTATTTTTAAAAAACACTTTTTAAAACCTGCAATCTCAGGTATAATCTCGTGCTCTTTGAAACAGATGTGTTTTCCGGGAAACTTAATTGGTGAGTTATCTACGGGGGCACGGTAAAAACACAGGCGCAGTAACAATGAAGACATTTAGTGCGAAACCAGAAACCGTACAACGTGACTGGTATATCGTTGATGCTGAAAACAAAACCCTGGGACGTCTGTCAACTGAAATAGCCAGACGTCTTCGTGGTAAGCATAAACCAGAATACACACCTCACGTGGACACCGGCGATTACATTATTGTAATCAATGCGGAAAAAGTTCATGTTACAGGTAATAAAAGAACAGATAAAATATATCATCACCATACCGGTTATCCCGGTGGTTTGAAGAGTATCAGTTTTGAAAAGTTGATTGAAAGAGCACCTGAGCGTGTTATTGAGACAGCGGTTAAAGGTATGTTGCCTAAAAATCCTTTAGGACGTGCCATGTACAAAAAAATGAAAGTTTACGCCGGTTCTGAGCATCCGCATACGGCTCAACAGCCTAAAACTTTAGACGTTTAATCGCGAATTAGCAGGAAATAATTATATGATCACTCAATATTATGCAACCGGTCGCCGCAAAAGTTCTTCTGCACGCGTTTATCTGCGTCCAGGCAAAGGCGATATTACCATTAACAATCGTCCCATCGAAGTATTCTTCGGTCGTGAAACTTCCAGAATGGTGGTTCGTCAGCCGCTGGAACTGACAGAAATGCTGGACAAGTTTGATATTAAAATTAATGTCAGCGGCGGCGGTATTACCGGCCAGGCCGGTGCCATTCGTCATGGTATCACCCGTGCCCTGATTGAATACGACGAATCCTTACGCAGTTCCTTACGCAAAGCCGGTTTTGTTACCCGCGATGCCCGTCAGGTCGAACGTAAGAAAATCGGTCTGCACAAAGCACGTAAGCGTCCCCAATACTCAAAACGTTAAACGTTCAGAGTATTCAAAACGTTTTATCGTTTATTGCTGCCTGTTCTGGAAAAAGCCCCAGCGAGAAATCGACGGGGCTTTTTTTTGGAATTTTTTTAAAAACACCTTTAAGTGGCACAAAAAATAAGTATTATCCTAAATAAATCAGTTGAATCGTAGCGAGAATGATCAGAGTGCTGGAGATACAAGGATTTACAGGTTATATGGCCATTATGGGAAAAAATATCGACTACCAGACAGTAACCCGTCTGTCTGCACGCCTCAACGAAGAACTGCCCCTGCCTTATTTTTTTGACATAGTAGATTTTACCCACTTGTCTCATCTGAAACTGGCTGAGCACATAAAAAAATACGGTCGCCCCATTTATACCAGGAATGAGATATAATCCGGGAATATGGGCATTTTGCCCATGATTAATATTTGAAAAATAACCCTGAAAACTTAAACTAATATGCGCCTTTCTGATTCAAATATTCAAATAATAAAAGATAAAATTAAGCAATGGGATCCGTCTGCCAGAATTTATTTGTTTGGCTCTCGTACAGATGATAACCAGAGGGGAGGGGATATTGATTTGTTAATTGAAACCAGTGCCCCGGTAGAAAATCCGGCACTGACCATTGCCAGACTCTCTGCCGGCTTAATGCGCCTTTTACAGGGTAGAAAAGTAGATATCGTGCTGTCAGCTCCTAATCTGATACAACAGAGTATTCATCAACAGGCAAAATCAACGGGAATACCCTTGTGAAAATAACCACTCAAAATAAAGAACGTTTACAGTTTTTATCCCGTGTAGTAGCCAGAGAATGTACTCATCTTGAAAAAACAGCACAGCGTTTATTTTCCAGCCCATTGACCCTGGAACGATTGCAAACAATAGAATCTGATGATGAGTTTTCAGAACGGGTCGAAGCCTTTACTGCCCGGTTTTCACGCCTGCAGGATACCCTGGGTGATAAACTATTACCCCAATTACTCTCTATTCTGGGAGAAAAACCATCAACAGCCATTGATAATCTGGATAAGGCAGAAAAATTAGGCTGGCTCAATTCAAGTGATGAATGGATGACTGTCAGGCAATTACGCAACCAGATGGTACACGACTATATCGAAG
>JALSUJ010000406.1 GCA_027071355.1 Gammaproteobacteria bacterium
GCAAGAGGCTATCGAAGTGACAAGAATTTTATTGCAATTGCATATCTAATCGGCGGAAAATTGGAATTCGATTTACCCACTTAATATAGCGAAGAACCAAATGTATTATGCGCATTATCTACAAGCATTTATAGTGATAAAAAACTTTGCCTTGTTTTCGGGTGAATCATTATTATAATCGTGGAAGAATTTAAACTCAGATGGAATATGTATGATTCGGATACTATTTAAGCAATTACTAGACGATAAGACCTTCAAAGAACGTCGTCGTATCACCATTGGTGAGGTCAGTGAATGCTCAGGAGTAAGCCGAGGAACCATTACCCACATCCTTAACACGCCTGGTTATAATACCAATACCGAAACCATTGACTCTCTATACCGATATTTTGAATGCCAGCCCGGTGATCTATTACAATTCGTAAATGAAGAAAAATAGATGATGACAGCAAAGGAATACCTTGGAGATATTAATGGTGGCAGCTTAATGCCCAGAGAAAGTCAGATAATTGCTGAATTGTTATTACAGGATCTGACAAAAGAGGAATGGGATAATAAGTTGATTGATGAAAACGTGTTACAACGCAATACAGCAAAACGTGTGCAGCGATGCTTTGTATTCGTCTCAAGCTATTGCCCCATGATTTTTGGCAAGCTTTATCCGAAGCAGATAAGAACACAGCAATACAGCTCAGCTTATTAAGTACTTTAATCAACTCACCGATACTGACTGATTTTATGCACTCTGTTCTTGTGGATGCTTATCGACTATATGAAGAGAAACTAACCAATCGACACTGGGATGATTTTCTAGATTCACGATATGTCACACTACCTGATTTAGACCAATTCTCAGTAAGTACATTGGATAGGATCAGAAAAAACATCATGCGGGTGTTATCCGAAGCCGACTATTTAGAATCGGCCCGAAGCAAAAAACTACAGGGAGTTTTTATCTTACCTGATGTGGTACGCTGGGCAGAGAAACTTGAACGTAAAGATTTAGTAAAAGTGATGGAGTGTAATCATGGCAGATAACAGGTCCATTAACACCTATGAGCAAGGCAAGCTACAAAAGCGTTTAAACCAAATTGAAGATCGTATTAGCAGCAAGCAGTTTCTTAATAGCGAAGGACTGGACAAAAAACAGCAAAACTATACCCATCTAAATTTATTTCAGGTCATTATTGATTTATTACAAGAAGAAGATGTATTGGATGATGCCATATCGCTACAAGCTAGTGATGGTGATGAAGAAGTCATGAATGCTCTGAAAGGTTCACTGGAACAAAATCGAATTGCACAGTTTATAGCATCGAATATCAAAGAAGATTCTGAATTTGTCCTACTCAGTGGACTGGGCAGTGCTTGGCCTATGATCCGAGATCATAGCCTGTTAAATGCTCTACATGCCGTCATAGGCGATAAACCATTAGTGCTGTTCTATCCAGGTAAATACAGTGGCTTGGATATACACCCCTTTGACACATTGCAATCATAAAACTATTACCGTGCATTTGAGCTGGTACCACATACATAGGCTCAGTCTTGATACTATGTATGAGTGATTAATAAAAAGCCTATGGCAAGTCTGAAATTCAAGTCGATAATATTATCCAGAGTTTGATGGAACAGCTAAATACCTTGCCTGATACTGATAAAAATAAAGCTTTATATCCACTACAACAATGTAAGAGTCGCATAAGTTCTGCCAATTCTCTCTATCAAATGATCAGTGAAGCACAGCAGGCCACTGAGTTAGAAGATGAGGCCATTGAAATCATCAATGCATATATTGATAGACAAGCCCAAAAGAGAAAGGACGAATTGGCCAGCCAACCTAAAGCAGTAGCCGATAAGACCCTGTTTCCTGACACCCCGACTGAAACAAGCAAAGATGAACCGCCTGTAAAACCTTATATCGCACCACCTAAGAAAATTGTTATTATCAGTCCTTCCGAGCTATTAACAAAAGGTGTCGGTGTTCAGTATATAGAAACAAAACAAGACATAGAAACCTATATCCGTAAAGGGCATAATGCCTTAGAAAATGACCAACGTGTTGCCAAAAAAGGTGAAGAAACAGCACGTTACAAATACAT
>JALSUJ010000407.1 GCA_027071355.1 Gammaproteobacteria bacterium
ATTGATTTGTTACAGGATTATAGTCCTCTGGCTCAGGCATGGCAGCCGGTCAGATTACAGGCAGGAGAATGTGCAGGTGCTACGGAAGCACCCAGAGGACTGCTCTGGCATTATTATAAACTGGATAAAGACGGCCTGATTGTCAGGGCGAATATTATTCCACCTACCAGTCAGAATCAGGCCAGAATTGAGCAGGATCTGCAAATTACTTTACAGAATTATTTGTCAGAACATCGAAAAGACTATTCTGAGGATAAAGTTAGACATCTGGGGGAAATGGTTATCAGAAATTATGATCCCTGTATTTCCTGTGCCACCCACTTCCTGAAACTGAAAATTAATGACTAATACTCTGGTTATTGGCATCGGTTCCTATTATGGAAAGGATAGTATCGCCTTTGAAGTCCTGGACAGCTTACAGACACAGCTCCCCGGTCGAAATGATATCGTTTTTTTTACCAGCAATGCCCCACAGGAACTTCTGGTCTTAGTCGAGCAGCATAAAAATCAGAATATAAAAAATCTGATTATTCTTGATGCTCTGGAACCCGCTCAGGCAGTGCGCGATATCACACAACTGACCCTGAATGAACTGCAAAATACCGGGACTGCTCTGTCCGATCACTATGTCAGTCTCTATGAGGTATTAAAAATACTGCAAATCCTGTACTTTCCAGGGCTAAAAATAAAAATTGTGGGTTTGTCGTCTACAATTACTCTTCAATCTATCACTCAGCTCAAAGAAATAATACTCAGTGTGTGAAAACACACACTAACTAAGTCATATCACACAATAAATGCGCTTAATGTCCAGTGTAAATTTCCATAAAAAATTATAATTATCTGATTAACAAAAGAAACCATGAGTCTGGTCTGTTTATTGCTCACTTCATAAGGTTTAACCTAAATAAATCAGTTGAATCGTAGCGAGAATGATCAGAGTGCTGGAGATACCAGGGTTTACAGGTTATTTTGGCTTTATTCGTAGTCACCCTACGGGTGAAGTCAAAATATTCTGGAAAGTCTTGTAGATTCAGTGCTATGGACATTCGCAGTAGGTTCAACTGATTTATTTAGGTTTAACTTAATAATAATTTTTAATTTATTGTGGTAAATGTAATGAGACCTTTTAAAATTTCTAATAAAAATATTTCCCTTTTAACACTGTCTGTAATGTCTGCATTTATATCTATGCAGGCAGAGGCTGAAGATATTCCTGCTATCACTATTGAAGCAACAAAAATTGCCGATGTCAGTGGAGAGGAAGTTAAATCCGCTGATCTGTCAGAAGCATTAACAAGACGGGTGCCCACTATTTCCATTATACGTCGCAGCGGTATTGCCAACGACATTATATTAAGAGGACAGAATAAAGATAATATTAATGTATTATACGATGATGCCAAGATATACGGTGCCTGCCCTAATCGTATGGACGCCCCCATTTCTCATATTCTGAGCAATAATATTGACAGTATTGAAATTATAGAAGGGCCTTATGATGTTGAAAATTTTGGTACCTTAAGCGGTGCAGTGAAAGTGACCAGTAAAAAACCCGAAGAAGATTTACATGGTGACGTCAGCGTTAACTTTGGAAGCTGGAATTATGAGCGCCAGGCGATGACCTTAAGTGGTGGTAATGAAAAGGTAAAAGGTCTGGTCACCGTATCCAGGGAGTCCAGTGATCAATATCGTGATGGTAATGGTGATGATTTTACCCAGCAGATGGACAAACAGAATGTACCTGCCATGACAAAATATAAAGATCAATATCGTAATCTGGATGCCTATAAGAAAAAAACCTTTATGAGTAAGTTTTATTTTAATCTGATCGACAATCAGGAAATGGGTATTAGTTATACTGCAAATCGCAGTGATGATGTGTTATATCCTTCGGGCAAAATGGATGCTTTATACGATGATTCAAATATTTTAAATCTTGACTATACAATAACTAATCTTGGTGAATATTCAAAGAAATTATACTTTCAGTATTATGATTCGGATGTTACGCATCCGATGTCAAATTTTTATAGAAATGCTTCCGGTCCTAATTCGTCGAATGAATTAATCAGTAAACTGGAAACCCGTATGCAGGGCTTTAAAGTAAAAAACAGTTTTGATATTGATCCGACTATGGAAGCGACTATTGGTCTGGATACCAGTAACAGAAACTGGGATGGTCATTATATAGGATATGGTACAAAAGCGGGTATCAATGGCTCAATCAGTATTGATGATGTAGATACAAAAAACAATGCTATTTTTGCAGAACTGGAAAAACGTTTTACTGATTTCACTCTGAATGTCGGAGGACGTTATGATGATACCAGTATAAAACCGGATGGCACTCAAAGGGATAATGATTATGATGCCTTTAGTGCCTTTGCAAAAGGGACATACCAGTTTAATCCTGCGACCACATTTTTTGGCGGTGTGGGTAAATCATCACGTGTTCCAGATGCCAGGGAATTATATTGGGTAGGACCCAATTCACTACAGGGAGGAACTTCGAATCTGGATGATACCACTAACTATGAAATCGATTTGGGTATGGAAAATAATTTCCAGGATCTGACCTTAAAAACTAAGGTGTTTTATAGCTGGTTAAAAGATTATATTTATTTTAATGCCGATAAATCCACCAGTAACTTTGAAAATATAGATGCGACTATTTATGGTTTTGATGTGACTGGAGTTTATTCCTTTAGCGATAATATCTATCTGGATTTCGGTCTGGCTTATCAGCGGGGTAAAAAAGATAAAGCATTGCATGGCCAGACAGATAAAGATCTGGCTAATATTACCCCCTTAAAATTAAATCTTGGCATGAACTATGATTACTATACTACTGATATGAGTGGTACCGCGCGGATAGAATTTGTCGGTACTGATAGCTGGGATAATTATGATGCTGATAATGGAGAACAGAAATTATCCGGCTGGGGTGTTATGAATATGAAAGTCACGCATAATCTGACCAGAAACTTTGAGTTAACCGGTGGTATTGATAATGTTTTTGATAAGACCTATGCCATAAATAATACCTATAAGGATTTAATATTATTAACCACCGGCGGCGGTGATGTCATGTTAATGAATGAACCCGGTCGTTATTATTATTTCAACGCAGCCTTTAAGTTCTAAATCACACGTGGTTATGTGCGGGGAGAGAGCTTTTTAGTTCCTCCCCTGCAGTTCTACCAGACAAAAAACATAATAACCCAGCTAAGACCTACAATACTGCTGCATAGTATTATAGTGCTGACGGCTAAAATATTTCTGCCGGTACTGGTGTTATAGCTGTGAGTGATTTTTTGCCATAATAAATAAGCACACCATAGATAAGCCATAATTAACAGTGTGATACGAATACTGGCAATATGTGGCACAATAATATGTTCGGCTTTAAGCATGCTGAGTGTAAGAGCCGTCAGACCCAGGAATATGCTCAGTCCGGCCAGTGGTGTTAAGGCATAACCCAGATGCCAGGGGATGCTTTGTTTATCCTTTAGTATTCGTCCAGCCAGCCAGAAACCAGACATAATAATACTGCCTGTTACTAAGGTGGTGCTGCCGATATAAATTAGAATACTGGCACCGTCCAGCCAGGAGAATACATCATTAGTATCAGGATAATGAGTCAGTAGCCACCAGGGAGCATTGTCACTCAGCATCCAGTAACTGTCACGTTCAATTAACCATTCTGCAATACCCTGTTTAAGCTGTACAAACCAGGGGGAAGCAGACCATTGAAAGGCACCGGTGGCCACACCCAGCATCCCGAAAACCAGTAGTAAAATATCCCAGTAATTAGCAGACTTTTTATTAATGGCCAGAATTTCATCATTGGGGGAACGCTGACTCAAAGTTACTGCATTTCGATGGCTGCTGCAGCGACCGCACATATGGCAGTCACTGCTGCCGGTCATATTTCGAACACTGACCAGTGGTGCGCAATCCACAGCCGGTGTACGATGGGGAGCTCTGTTCCAGGCATTTTGATCCACTTTAAAATGAACCGGGGCTAATCGGGATAAAAGAGAAAATACCCCGTTAGCCGGACACAGGTGGCGACACCAGACCCGTTTGCCACGACCATAAAGAAAGCCCACTAACATGGCTGCTACAGTTGAACCGCCGAGAATTAATAAGGCGGCCTTAGGGTATTCATAAACACTGATTAACTGACCATAAATAGTCGTCAGAATAAAGGCTACAAAGGGCCAGCCGCTCCAGCGCATCCAGTGGGGAATGCTGCGTCCCAGACCATAACGACTGGTCCATTCGCTTAATGCGCCTTCAGGGCAGAAAACACCGCACCAGACTCGTCCAAACAGTACCATACTGAGCATGACAAAGGGCCACCAGATCCCCCAGAAAATGAACTGGGCAAAAAGGATCAGATTTTCATAAAAGTGTACATAATCTTTGGGCAGGGGTAATAAGGCCGGCCAGATTAACAGGGTAAAATAAAACAATACAATAAACCATTGCAAGCCCAGAATTAACTTGCGCTGTTGTTGCATATAGTCACCAATACGCTGTAGTAATGGCTTTTTTAACGGGATAGCATTAATGGTAATTATTTTATTCATAGTTAATCTTGCTTGTTATGTTTTTGGGATAATTTGTCGTATCAGCTAATAGTCGGAGTATTTTTTCTGGTGGTATTTCTAAGTAGCAGTATCACGCTTATCCAGTAAATAAAATAAATAATTAACATAGACAGGGCAGGATAGGCACGATAGCCGGTGAAGGCGGAAACCAGTCCCCCTATAGTGGAGCTGTCATCCAGTATAAAAGAGCTGTCCCAGACCGGGTCAATTAAAGCTGGCAGCCAGCCCATACCAATCATTTTTTCTACACCATCGACCAGCAGTGCGGCCGCCAGTAATAGTAATAAAACTTCACTCACGCGAAAAAACAGTCGCCAGGAAAACCAGCGGGTACCACGGGATAAAACCCAGAAAGTAAGAAAAGCCAGTACAAATCCAGAAAGTGCTGATAATAGAAAAGGGATTAAAGCGGTATTTTGTGCCAGTCCATTACCATAGACAAAAATAACCGTTTCAGCGCCTTCACGACCCACGGCAATGGCTGCCAGAGTAGCCATGCCCCACCAGTTGGCCTGTTCTTTTGCCTGCTGTAAACCATTTTCAAGATCCGCCTTAAGGGTGCGTCCATGACGGCGCATCCATAACACCATCTGGGTAATTAATGCCGAGGCTATCAGCACAATGGCAATCTGGAAATACTCCAGTGCTTCTGCGGCCAGTTCGCTCTGAATTTTGAGCATAATAAAGGCCAGCACCAGTGCCAGAGCAATACCGGCAGCCACTCCGCCCCATAAAAAATGAATGCCTTCTCTGGCATCAGAAGAACCTGAATTGGTCTGGGTTTTAAGCCAGGTATATAAAATACCAATCACCAGCATGGCTTCAATACTTTCACGCCAGACAATAAAAATAGTACTACTCATAATATTTACTCAAATACCGTTATTATTTAACAACAATAAATCCCTGGGCTGTTTCTGCATGAAACTCACCAAAGAAACGATAACGACCAGGCTTTAACGGAGCAAACACAATGGTGCGTGTCACCCCTTCGGCAATAACCGATTCCTTGCGTAACGTCTTGCTTTCAAACTCTTCCGGACCGGGACCCAGGTTGGTGATCACAATTTTAAAACGGGTTCTGGCCGGTACCTCAATAATTTCCGGTAAGAAGTAACCATCTTTTACCGTGAGTTTAAAAGCAGGTAAGCCCGCCTGAGCGATATTGCTTAGAAAAAGAAAGCCGATAATAAGAACAGAGAGTGTTTTTTTCATAGTGTTTCCAGGCTATTTATTAAAAATCCAGTTGGGCTCTTAAACCATAGGCAGTCAGAGATGAGGCGGTATTATCACCGCCGGGCTGACGGATATACTGCAGGTTAGGTGAAATATGGATTTGATTATTGATGCGGTAGCGATAATACAGTTCAGCAATCTGCTCTTCACCATCCAGATCGGGGTTGGTATTTTTGTATTCATCACTCAGAGATAAAAAGCCTAATGCGGCACCAATGGCATCACCACCTCGATTCCAGTAACTACCACCAAATTCCGTCCCAAAGGTCAGCGCTCTGTCAAACTCCACATCACCCTGGGTCTGATAGCCATAACGGGCAAATAGAGTCATATAGTCATGCACCTGTTGATCAACACTGAAACCAAAACCGGCATGGGTTTCCTTATTATTGTTCAGATCAGTACGGTCATAGTTTTTCCAGTAATACAGGCGATAATTTCCTGTTAAACCAGAGAACAGGCGTTGCTGTGTTTCTGCCTGTACAATATAAAACGGGTCAGACAGAGTATCTTCAAAACTGGCACCATCACCGGCACCAAAAGCACCAAAGGAAATTCCGTATTTAACCGGTTTATAAAAATCATTAACCCAGGCCACACGAAACCCCGGAGTAAAACCAAAATCATCCACGCCTATATCACCGCCGGTATCCAGCAGAGGATTATGCACAAAGGACTGATTCATAAAGCCGCGCGTTTCATCATCGGCAATACTGTTCTGATCAAAGAACATAAAAGGATCCATTTTACCGATATTCATTTCAATATGCTGACGTGATAAATCAGGATTACCGCCTAAAGGCAGGGGAATATTTAACTGATACCAGGCCTGGGCCAGTAACACCGTACTGTCAGAAGTTGTAGTGCCGGGACGTTGGAAACTGGTACTGTTTAAGGATGAAAACGCGCTGCCGGGATTTTCCAGGCCGAGCCCCTGACCAACACGGAAATGAGCAAACAACAGGCCTTCTGAAGCCCCGATATCACCGGCAGGCAGGCTGACGGTGACATCACCCCGATAATTGACCTCAGAATCTTTGTTATAATTATCCGGTTTGCTGGATAATTTTTGAGCGGCCATAGTCAGGCCGCCGGCCACCTCAATACCTTCCAGGCTTTCCACGACTTTAGCTACTTTTTTATAGCTGTTGGACTGAGATTCAACCGCTTTAAGTCGGGCGGATACTTCCGGTTCACTATCACTGATATATGGTTCGTTTAAGGCTTTTTTAAGCTGGGCATTTTCTGTTTCCAGAGCCTGCAGACGCTGTTCCATTTGTTCCAGACGTTTTAAAATCCGGGCATCCAGTTCACTGGCGGCAACCGGCAGACTAAAACTGCTGAGGAGCAACCCGGCCAATAGTGTGTGAGAAACTGTTCGAATAAAGCTCATGGCTTAATAACCCCCGCGTTTGCCAATACCGGCAAAAATAAATTCATATTCCACGTCAAAAG
>JALSUJ010000408.1 GCA_027071355.1 Gammaproteobacteria bacterium
GAATTCCGATATAAATCACACCACCTTCATGAGTATTAAGAAAGGCCACCACTTCTTTTTCAAGACTGTCTGTTAATCTTTCCTTGTATTCAATTCTATTTGATTCAGTCATTGCATCCATACCTGACATTTTCTATTTACTTTAGTGTTTTGTCGAAAATTCCAACAGAGCACTAAATTATAGTGATTACCCTCATAGGCCTTGCCGTTCGCAGCAGTTATCCGGGATTTCCGGACAACTGAATCTTCCTGTAACTCGCCTTCATTAAAGATGTTAGTAATATACTCGGAGATGGTTTTTTTGCTTTTATCAAATAAAACCGACATCTGAGCCTGAGTCAGCCAGACGGTTTCATCTTCGAGGTAAACATCAACCTTGATATTGCCTTCGGAGGATTGGTAGATGAGGATTTGGGAGGTATCAATACTCATTTACTACCTTCCTTCTCCAGAAAGAATTCCCCAAATTTTCCTGTATTCATCACCTGATAAAGATGACTTTTCTGGTTTTGCCCTTTCCCAAACAGTATTGTCAGATTGTTTTAAAAATAAACGAGTCTCTTGCACCGTTGCTGATTCACCTTGATATATATTTTTCATTTCTTTTCCGAGTGATTCAGCAACACTTCTAGGTACTGAGTTCATTCTCAGCAAAACAGCTTCTTCTGTTTGAACACCATGATAAATCATGGCTGGTACTATATTAATCTGACGCTTTTCTGATTCTGATAGGCTATCAAAATCAATACCGGATAAGCGGCTCAACGCTGACATCCCCCAAGTACCATTATTTACCAGAGTTTTGTAAATAGCTTTGCAGGTTGCTGTAAGTGCTTTTGTCTGGTTTTCTCCTCCCTTAAAAAACTCACGGGCAATATCTTCAATGCTCTTACCAGAAACCCATGCTTTTGTAATATCAGCTATTTGACTATGCTCTATTTCTTTATCTGTTATATCCTGAAGATTATTTTTTAATTGAGGAATTCGCAACATAACGCCGTACATATCAGCCATTCCTGATTGCTCACCAAAGAGACTTTCAGGCTTCCAGTCATTGACAGTAAGTTTATTCTCAAGATTGTTAATCCCCGCTAAAGCCTTACCGATACCTTCAGGGGAAAAACCCGTCATGTCAGCTAATGATGCATGACCAGGATTTTTAGATAATTTTCGAGCATAATTTTTAGTCACTTCCAGGAGCTTGTCAGCTTTCTGCTTTTGTTCTGGCTTACTCTCCAATAAACCATATCCAAAAGTATTGCGAAGAAGCTGTTCGGTATCAGAAAGTACCGCATCAAGACTTTCCTTCTCATTCCAAAGGTGGGCAACATAACAACGGAAATCTTCCCATTCTTCATTTCTGAACACAGCTTCAAGTTCATTCAATTTCCCAGCTTTTTCAAGGTCATCAAGCATTGTTACAAGACGAGAAGCTAATTCACCAGTAACTTGCGAAACATATTCGATTATTTTTTCTGGTTCTTTACCTGCGGCAAGACCAACTACACCAACACTATCATGCTCCATTCTTCCAGCACGTCCTGCTAAATTCCAAAAATCTCGAGGCGACATTTCCGCTGAGTACTTGCCCTTTGGAACAAAACGAGAAGCTAAAAAAACTGATGAAACAGGAAAGTTAATGCCTTGAGATATTGTACTTGTCGCACAAAGAACTTTTAAGTTATCTTCTTCAGCAAGCCATTCAATTAGTGATCTAGTTTCATCTGACAAACCGGCATGATGTACAGCAACCCCATGAGACAACATACCAACAAGCTCAAATTCTGGACTTATTTCAGATGACAGAAATTTTTGTACTAGTCTAATTTTTTCCGATACTGGCTCTAAAACAGGCAAAACCTTTATGGATTCTCTTGCCATACTCCAAACAGAACTAATATTATTTGCGATAGCAATACTTGTTCCTCGTTTTGAAAATATTGTTGAAATGGCTGCCGTTTGCAAGGCAAAATGATCTTGTCTTCCTTTTGCTATGACTTTACTTTTAGGTATTTTTAATGGTTTAACAGCACCTACATTATATTCACCTTTGAGATGTATTGTTTTAGGTGAGGTTACTAGTGTCTGAAACTTCAATCGCCAGCCAGCATTAACAGAATCATCAGCTTCGGCCTTAAACATTCCAACAATCCGCTCATTGGGTTTCCAGGGTGTTGTTCCTAGACTAATAGAACGTCCAGCATTCACATCTTGAGCCAGCCATCGAGCAAGAACCTCAGGCTTTTCTACAAATGGCATTAACAGGAGGAAATTAGCAGAGCTACACTCACCTTTTATTGTTGCCAGTAGAAGCTCAATCCGCAAACCACGAGTTTCGTCTTCAATATTATGAGCTTCATCCATAACAACCAATGCTAAAGGGCGTGGTACTTTTTTATTTCTAATTATTAGCTGTAGCTTTTCGGGAGTTGCCACCAATACATCAAAAGAACGTTCTCTATCCGATTGTGTTAGTAAGTCTTCTTCAAAGGCATCAATTTCAATCGCACCCGTTAGCTGTTCTACTTTGACCCCAATAGGCTCAAAATCCCGCCTGAGCCTGCGCGTGATCTGGGCGGTCAGTGCTTTAGTGGGTGCAACATAGGCCACCCAGCCCTTACCTGACTCATCCTGATCAAACTGGTTTAAAGCCTGCAAAATTCTAAATTGTGCTAATAATGTTTTACCACCAGATGTTGGCATATCCACAACAACAGCTGTAGCAGCCTGATCAAGAAGCCCCATTTCCTGAATTGCCACTCGTTGGGGAGGTAACAATTCAAATAATGCATGCTGTTTGGTAACTTCTTTAACAAATTTTGTTACACGAGAGTTAATACTCCGAGCAACCCACCAAACAGAATCGCTCACCATCTGGCGTCCAGCGACATGTAGCCAATGCAATAAAATTTCTAACTGTGAATCAGCACCGGCAGCCGCTGCGTCAATAGCGGACTCAAAGTGTTTATTAAGAAGTGATACAACGCCTGCTGGCTCACCCTGCAATACATATTTTGCTAGTATTTCTGTCGCCTTAGCCCAGTGATAAAGACTAATAAGACGCAAAGCCATAGAGCGGTTTTCGGCGTTAGATGCCTCATCAAGCACATCTGTTTCATAATTTTTTTGGTCTTCTCGTAAACCAGCAATAATCTCACGAATACGATCAAGGTCATCCCACCTTTTTTTTCTGAATAGCCTAACCCAGCACTCGAACAACCTGTTTAGCAGACGACCATCCCAGGGCGCATTGGCGACTGATGGGATTTGAAATACATGATCATTTTCACTGTACCAACGTCGTAAGTCTGTCCAACGGTCACCACAATATGCTAAAGCGGATAAATGTAATATATGTAATATCTTTTGTTCATCTATGGCAGGCAATTTAAAAAGGCGACGTATTTCAAAAGCCCGGTATGCACCTGATGCACACTGCTCCCTTAACTCCTGGTTCTCTGAAGCCGGGTTCAAGAAATCACTTAAGCCTTCAATGGCCGCCATTTCATAAGCCATTGATAATTTTTCCAATAACTCGTAATCTGATTCAGAAAATGAAAAATCAAAATGAATCTGTAGGCCAACGGCTTTATCAACAAGCAATTGATTTGCCAGCTCTGACCCTTTCTTTATCTGCTCATTACCAACGGCCTGTACTGCCCAGTGGTTATCTACGCGCTCTAGAGACGCAGCGGTTACATTCATGCCGCACCTCCATTTCTACTGTCTACTACTTTAGTACTTAGAGTAGAAATACTATTCGCGGGCAAATAAACTGACAGCATCTCAATATTCATATCAGAGTGAGCATTTTGAGAGAGCTTTTCCACCCGTGCACGTAAATCATCTTCATGCGGATTTACATCCCGCACCAGAAAACCAAATACTTTGATATTGGTTTTACTCTGAATATATTTTTTTGCAGCATTTTGATAACGAGACTTCCAAGTCGCAGTCCCAGCACGATAACCAAGGTATTTAACGAGGTCATCCTTAATTTTTGTACTATCTTTTAGATCTTCAATTTGCTGCTTTAAGCCTGTACGGCCATGCATAGCACCAGGTGGATATTTCTCTTCGGTAGAAGTTTTCACTTCTCCAAAAGCGAAATAATCTTCATTATCATTTTGTTGAAACCCAACCAAATCGGCACCTGGAAGACTCGAACCTGTTTTACGTTCATCCCGACCATCAGGCCATGGGAAAAAGCAGTTTTTCTTATCTACCAGATAAGATTCAGCCAATGCTTCACCAACACGCCAGTCCTCTGGTGGTTTGACATCCGTCAGAATGCGTTCAACCTCATTTTTTTCAAAATCAGTTTCCGCAAGCCCCGCGAGAAGTGATTCAATATCTGCTTTACCAGAATCATCAAATACAACCTCAGCAACCGGGCCACAAAGCGCCGCATCCAGTTCATCATCTGAATAGGAAAAACCACAACCAATGACAGGTGTGACCCCTAATTCATACAAAGGCGTTCCAGCTGGCATGGTCATGCAATGCTCTCCATGTACACATCTCCATCATTAGTAAAATTTTCTGCCATACCACGCATTAATATTGGGCATAGTTGTTCAATTTTATCTTTTAATTCAATATTAAGTCGCTTTCGAGTTTCCAGAACATGATAAATAGTCACTATGCTTTTTTGGACTTCTATATCAGGAATTGGCAGTTTCACATTACACATGTCACCCCAATCAAAGGTTTCTCTTGCGCTACCCCAGGAATGATAGCGACTATAACGATCAAATTCAGGTCGCCTAAACCACAGAAAGAGAAATTCTGGCAATAAAACATCCTTATCCGTTACCTCAAAAGCAGTATAAATACTTGAAACGATACACGGCACACCTTCATTCATTGCCAATGCAATCTTATCACCACGTCGGGAAGTATCGGGAGTATAAACAAACATTCCTGTATCAACTATTTTGTAATTGGCAAAATTTACTCCTGTTGTATTTGCCTTTGATTCAATAAGCTTTTTCGAGGTTGATATACCTCTTAAAAAAGTTACCTTCAAATCCCTGTTTCTATTGTCTGATTGTTGAATATATTTACCTAAGGTTTTGTGTTTTGTAGTTTTTTTCAACGCATCCATAAATGAATCACAAATTAGGTGCAAATCATACAGGCTGCGCTCATAACACTGTTGGTTCTTTTTTATTGCTTTGTAGATTGCCACATATTTCTTCTGCTCATCAAGATCAGGAATAGGCAATTTTATGTCACAAAACTGACTCCAATCAAAAGTTTCCCGTGCGCTGCCCCAAGAATTAAACCGAGCATAACGATCAAATTCAGGACGATTGAACCAAATAAAAAGAAATTCTGGTAACAGGCTAATATTTTCTTTTACTTCAAAAACTGTATAAATACTTGAAACAATGCATGGCTCTCCTTCATTCATCGCTAGAGCAATTTTATCTCCACGTCGAGAAGTATCGGATACATAAACAAATTGCCCTGTTCCTACTACTTTATATCCTGACAAACTAACGCCACTCATGTTGGCTTTTGATTCAATTAATTTTTTAGAAGTTGAAATTCCACGCAACAACGTCACTGACAAATCCTTATTACGTACATCAACCAGTTCAATGTAATCACCCAAACGCTGGTAATTAGATTTCATAACCTAATCCCTTAAATGCTTTTTTAAGTGCAATCTGTGATTCAACTTCATCGGCCAGGATTTCTTTAAATTCTTTCTGAATGCGTTTCATTTCCTTGTCAAAGTCAATTTCACTATCATGATCAATAAATTCAATATACTTGCTTGGGATAAGTGAATAGTTGTTCTCCTTGATCTCATCTAAACAGGCAGAATAACAATATTCAGGAATATTTTTGTACTCTTTGCCATATGAAGTCTGTTGCCAGTTATGAAAATTTCTGGCAATTTTGTTTATATCCTCCGGGGTAATCTCGATAAATTTTTTCTCATACTCAGAGCCCCAGCGACGTAAATCCATAAAGAGAATTTCACCTGAACGATCTCGATAGTCTTTACTAAGGCCATTAAGCTGTGCTTCTCGCTTTTTCTTGTTTTTGTTTAAAATCCAGAGCGTCACACTGATATCGGTGGTATAAAACATATTTCTCGGCAGCACGATAATGGCTTCAACCAGGTCATTTTCAATCATCTTACGGCGAATTTTATATTCTTCACCACCACCGGATAACGCACCATTTGCAAGAATAAATCCAGCCACCCCATTTTCTGATAGCCTGGATGCCATATGTAGAATCCAGCCATAGTTTGCATTACTGGCCGGCGGCACATCGTAGCCTGCCCAACGGGGATCATCGTTTAATTCATCTGATGCTCGCCAATCCTTCTGATTAAAAGGCGGGTTAGCCATAATATAATCGGCTTTTAGATCGGGATGTTGATCCTTAGAGAATGTATTCGCTGCCACATCACCAAGATTGGCAGCTATACCGCGAATAGCCAGATTCATTTTAGCCAGCTTATATGTAGCTCCTGTATATTCCTGCCCATAGATTGAGACATTTTTTGTATTACCCTGATGACTTTGAACAAACTTCATGGATTGCACAAACATACCACCCGAGCCACAACAGGGATCGTATATTTTACCCTTGTATGGCTCAATCATTTCCGCAATAAGATTAACAATGCTCTTGGGCGTGTAGAATTCGCCCTTGCCTTTACCTTCAGCCAGGGCAAATTTGCTAAGAAAATACTCATAAATGCGACCAATAATATCCTGCTCCTCGTCTTTTAAAGGATGGATATTATTGATGGTATCTAGTAATGCAGCCAGCTTACTGACATCAAGATTCAGTCGAGAAAAATAATTATCTGGCAACGCTCCTTCTAATGATTTATTTTTCTTTTCAATGGTATGCAGTGCGGTGTCAACCTTGACCGCAATATCATCCTGCTTGGCGTGTTTGAGGATATAAGACCAGCGGGATTCTTCCGACAGGTAAAATACATTATTCATGGTGTAAAACTCCACCATATCAATATATTGCTCTTTACCTTCGTCTATCAGTTCCTGTCTGCGTTGTTCAAAGGTATCACTAACGAATTTAAGAAAGATAAGGCTCAGTACAACATGCTTGTATTCAGATGGCTCGACACTACCCCGTAATTTATTTGCTGAATCCCATAGGGACTCTTCAAAGCTCTTTTGCTTTTTTGCCGTTTTTTTCTTTACAACCTTTTTTGCCATTTATTTCTCGTTGTTTATGAATTAAGTTTTATCGCATCTTGCTGATGCTGATGAAGCTAAAAAAAACAGGACTGAGCAAG
>JALSUJ010000409.1 GCA_027071355.1 Gammaproteobacteria bacterium
TGGGCTTCCTCCAGCCAACACCTCACGATGCTAACCTTGCCCTTCTCCTAGCCTTCGGCTCTGCGAATACCTGGCAAGAGGACTTTCACCTCTCTAGTTTTGTGCCATGCCCGGCACACACGCCTAAGCTCAGCGGCAGGCGAAAGGGGCGCGTATTTTTGCTTTGCAAAAATCGCGACGCTTTTGACTGTCCGTTGAAGCGCCTTATAGTTTAACCGTTCATCTATTTACTGATTTACCTTTTCATTAAATAGGTGGAACATGCTTCTACTGGCTACGAATATGGAGCGACTAAACACGCTATGTTCATAACAAGACGTTCGAGCCAGTAGAAGTCACTTGTTTCAAAACGCATACTCAGGGACTGCCGTTATACCGACTATCTATAAGACCTGCGAGAAACGAGTTTTAAGCATATTCCAATGCACACTTTACACCTGGGAGGTGTCAGATGAAAGAGCCAACCATCAATGACTTTTCAGCATTAATCGGTATTGATTGGGCAGATAAAAAACACGATATCTGTGAAATGCCCGCCGCTACCAACGATTATCAATTTTCTGTTATTTCGAGTAAACCTCAAGCCTTACATGACTGGGCTATATCTTTAAAGCAGCGCTATCCTGGTAAACCCGTTGCTATTGCATGTGAGTTGAAAAAAGGCCCACTAATTTATGCCTTAAGTCGCTATGAGCATATCACGCTTTTTCCTATCAACCCATCTACCGTCGCTAGATATCGCAAGGCATTCACACAAAGTGGTGCCAAGAATGACCCCAGCGATGCGTTTATACAAACAGAAATACTCACGCTGCACATGGATAAATTAACGCCTATCCAACCGGAATCTGCTGATGTAAGAGCCCTGGCTCAATTGGTCGAATACCGGCGTAAGATTGTTCAGGAACGAGTAGATTTATCCAATTGCATCACTGCCACACTTAAGAATTATTACCCTCAAGTGCTTGATTGGTTTAAAGAAAAAGACACGATTATTTTTTGTGATTTTGTTGCTAGATGGCCGTCATTAGCGGATAGCCAGAAAGCTCGAAAACAAACATTAATGAATTTTTTTAATCAACATAACTCACGTTACCCTCAGGTAAATGAAAAGCGCTGCACCGATATCAAAACGGCCTGTGCATTAACCGATGATCCGGGTGTTATTGAACCTAACAGACTTTTGATTGAAGTATTGATCCCCCAACTTAAGCTACTTATTGAAGCCATTGATCGATTTGATGTGGAAATAAAAAAATATTACAAAGCTCAGGATGATCGTATTATCTTTGATAGTTTACCCGGTGCAGGTGTTCAGTTAGCACCGCGTATTTTTGTCGCCTTTGGCTCCAATAGAAAACGCTATAGTAGTGCTGCAGATTTGCAGAAGTACGCTGGTGTCGCACCAGTGATAGAGCAAAGCGGCAAAAAGAAGTGGATTCATTGGCGATACAGCTGCCCAACCTTTCTAAGGCAGACATTTGTCGAATGGGCAGGCCTGTCGATACGTTATTCGTTTTGGGCGAAAGCCTATTATGAACAACAAATCAGTAAAGGCAAGCCGCATAATACGGTGATTAGAGCATTAGCTTTTAAATGGTTAAGAATTGTTTTCAGATGCTGGAAAAACAATACACCGTATGATGAATCAACCTATCTAAAAGCACTGAAAAAACGGGGTTCACCACTTTTGAAATTTGCTGCAGAAAGCTGATTTTTTACTTGCTGTCCACCTCAGGGCGTGTTGTTAGGCCTTATAATCATTTCTAAAACACTGATTATTCAGCACATGCAGACCTAAAAACGAAAATTGAATAACCCTGTTTTAGGGTCTTCAAAAATATATTAAAAATAAAATTAGGAACACTAATAGAACCATACTCAATAGCTTTCCCAACAATAGAGTGCTCTTCAATTAAAGAGTAATTTGAACTCAAAAATGTACTACTTGGATTTTTTGATGTGAATTTAAATTTAGCTCCTAAATCACCGAATTTTTGATGCAAGGTGGAGCTATATTTTTTATAAAATTTGTCTGTCATTAGGTCACACACTAGCGAATGATTTGGAAATAACTTATGCAATATATCCAATG
>JALSUJ010000410.1 GCA_027071355.1 Gammaproteobacteria bacterium
CAGTATTACTACAACAAACCCCGTTTATTTTGGTCGATGGCTTGCGGGCGCTCGACCAAAATGAATTTCTGTCTCATCTGAGACAAAAAACGTAGTAACTGGCTACGCAAAACAATCAGCATTAACCACTGCTATCAATCCTGATAGGCAGTTTTTTATTTTAAATACCTGAACAGGTATAAACGGTGAGTAATCACCAGGAGTTAACGTCATGTTAAACAAAGTACAATTAATCGGCAACCTCGGCAAAGATCCGGAAGTTAAATATATGCCAAGTGGCGATGCCGTCACAAACATAACGATCGCCACCACTGAAAAGTGGAAGGATAAAAACAGCGGTGAGAAAAAGGAAAAAACCGAATGGCACCGGGTGGTGTTTTTTGGCAAACCGGCTGAGATCATCGGCCAATATTGCAAGAAAGGCTCGAAGATCTATATCGAGGGCAAATTGCAAACCCGTAAATGGCAGGGTCAGGATGGTCAGGATCGTTACACTACGGAAATTGTCGTTCAAGGTTATCAAGGCAGCTTTGAGTTGCTTGATGCCAAGCCCGCGAACCTGGCACCGGTGCAAACACAAGTACCAGCGCATGTTGCTCAGGCACCGGCGCAAGCGGCACCTGCACAGGATTATGCTCAGGCGCAAGATGACGACTCCTGGGGACAGGATATCCCGTTTTGACTCTTGAATAAGAGTATTAAATAATAGAACCCTTATCCAGAGGGTCTTTACTACCGTCCCTCTGGAGGGCGCATTTTATGCGTCAGGGACGGTTTTATTTGGAGTTTGTTATGGAAACCCAAAAAAAAACCGGGGTGATTCAATTGTTTTCCCCACAAGGGGAGGCGTTTGACTACGAGCGTGTTTCGGCACGCACCCCAAAATTTCTGGCCGCTTATCCGCCAGAAAATTATGCCGTAAAGATCGAGGCCACGGATGCCTTGTCCGTTAAACCCGGCTTAATGCGCCTGTATGAAAAGTGCATTGAGACAGGTAAAACATTTAATGATTACGGCCTTCCGGCGATCAGTATTGCGAATACGCTTGTATTCACCGCCAAACTGATCGACAAAGAAGGTAATGTGCTGCGTCAAACCAGTGCGTTGTACGTTATTCAAGGTCAAAAGGATTTTGAGACCGGGGAGACGGCGGCTTATCAACGGCTGCTGGCTTCTTTGGGGTTTGGTGGTGAGGTTTACGATAATGATGAGAACGGGGATTTTCGTTCACAGTCGTTAACCGGCGTGCCGGTTACTGAACCGGTTCAACCACCGCTACAACCACAACCTCAGCCTCAGCCTCAAGAAGCTGGTGTGCCTAAAGAGGATTCCAATGCGGAATTCATTGAGCCGATTCCGCAAACCATGCTGGATCAAATCACCCAGTTGGCGCGTATGAAAAATATTAAATATACGATGCCAAAGACTAAACAGACGGCGCGAAAACTTTTAAAAGATTTAACCGTCGCTTAATCATAACCCTCGCACAAGTGGATCCTGTTGGGATTCACTTGTGCGGGATTCTCGCCCGCACGGGCAGGAGCGAATAATGAAAAAAAAATACCTGTGTATTTATCACAAAAATTGCGTGGACGGCTTTATGGCGGCCACGATTGTTAAAAAAGCACTGGGGGAGGAGGTTTCCTTTTTACCTGGTGTCTACCAAACCCCAGCGCCGCTTGATGAGATTAAAGATCGGGATGTGATTCTGGTAGACTTTTCGTATCCTCGTGAAGTCATTCTTGAGATGGCAAAACATGCCAGCCACATTCTTATCCTGGATCATCATCAATCAGCAGAAAAACAGCTGGTTGATTTGCCGGATAATGTGGAGGCACATTTTGATATGCATCATTGTGGCGCGGTGATGACCTGGATGTTTTATTATCCAGACAGACCGTTACCGGTCATTTTATTTTCAATAGAAGATAATGACCTGTGGCTACATGAAAGAGCAGAAACAAAAAAGATTATGGCGTTTATATTTTTACAACGCTATGACTTTGATGTTTACCAGCATCTCCTTGAATCCAGTGATGAAGAAATGGAACAGGTTGGAGAGTATCTCCTGCAAAAACAGGAAGAAGACATCAAGGAACACATTGAAAGTTGTGCGTACACAACGGTCATTGCCGGTCATACCGTACCGGTTTTGAACTGTCCGCACAGCTGGAGTTCGGAGGCTGGTGTAAAGTTGGATAAAGGCCAGCCGTTTGCTGCTTGTTATCGTGATACGAAGACAGGTCGTGAGTATAGTCTGCGGTCTGATCCAGACGGCATAGATGTTTCACTCATTGCCGGTCTTTTTGGTGGAGGCGGTCATCAACATGCCGCCGGTTTTTCACTGGCCTGGTCTGATATCGATAAGCTCGAAACCGGTCTGGGAGGCGATGATGAATAATCGCCAGGAACGCTCAATTTATGATTTCAAGGTATTGCCCGATGAGTTTCATTATTATGGGAGTCGTGTGAAATTCAAGACCCGTGACGGAGACTTGCTCATTGGCACACTGGCGCGTGTTACCCACGATGGACTCATTGAGGTGATTCATGATCGTTACCCGGTTTACGGGGAGTTTATGCGACCTGACCGGATTATTTCGGTGGTTGAAGTGATCGAAGATACGGTCTTACATTAATAAATCAATTCTACGAGGGTTAAACATGACCAAAGAAGAAAAGATTGCATTTTATGCTACCGCACGAAGAGCCTATGCAGGCACCATCAACCAAATAGTTGATGGTGATGTCGTAACATATTGGGTCGGGAAGCTGCGCGGAAACATTGTTTCATTCGAGGATGAATATAAATTCATTACACAGGAAGAAGCTGTCGAGTGCGCGAGAAAATTCCGAAAAATGTGTCTTCGTAAAGCAAGGCAACTTAATCTTAATATTGTTTTATAACCATAAAGAACAGTGCCTCGCGCACTGTTCTTTATCCAATACAGATTATATTCAGTCTGCATTGGATAAAGAGCATTTACAGTCTCATTGAGACTTTAAACGTAGTAACTGGCTACGCAAAACAAGCAGCATTAACCACCGTGTTTGATACACGGTATTATTAAACAACCCGGCGGGTTACTCCTGTCGGGGTAATTCTATGGGTTATTCATTTCATCGGGAGGTGAAACATGAATATTTCCCATTCCGGGCATGAGAAATATCTAACGTGCCCATTTTCGTATTATCTTCATTATAAAGAAGGTATTAAGTCAGCCTACGAATCGGTCAACCTTGCCTTTGGCAAAGTTGAGCATGAAGTGTATGCGGAATATTTAATGGCGGATCATAGGGGTTCGTCTTATGACACAGGCGGTGCCTTTAAGGAAAAATGGAAAGAGGTCACGGAAACGACCACGCTACAATACACCTCCGGTAATTTTACGCCGGAAGATGTAACCGCTGTGGGTTATTTTTTTGCATCGGAGTTTCCGTCAGCCTGGGAGAAAACCGGGTTAACGGTTCACGAAGATGCAAAGGGTCTGTTCATTGAGCGATCCTACAAAGTAAAAATCAATGGCAGCGACATACATCGCGGCATTATTGATCTGGGTGCAGACACACCAGAGGGAGAATTTGCGATCATTGATCACAAGTTCGTTGGGGCACAATCCCCGCACTGGTTTGCACAGCAATCACCACAACTAAAGTCCTATCAGATATTTGTTGAAGAAAGCGCAACCGACGGTAAAAAAATCGATAAGTTGGGTTTTTTTGAAAATATCAAACGAAAGGTTCCGGCCCGAAAAGGCCAGAGCCTGGGACCGCAAATCTGCATGCCTGTACTGGCCCCTGCGCATGACCAGCAAACCCTACTGGCGCATAAGCAGGCCTTAAACTGGTCGTTGGAAAACATCAAGAAAGGGCGTTTTCCAAAGACACCAGGCAGTGCTTTCAACACCCCATGTACGCTTTGTGAGTACCGGGGATATTGTTATGAAAGCAACAAAGAGGGCCTGATTTTTCCTGATGAAAAAAGGAATAAGCAGGTTTCTATTATCTAAATAAAGGAGGATAACGATGTGTAAAAAAATACACGTTAAAAAGTTATTCCTTCTCCCGCAAAACGAAAGCGGGTCGCATCATAACCTGGTTCGCATTCACTCTTCATGGGTGGATGCAACCAGGAGGCGACTGGATCGTTTTTATCGTAACGAGACAGTGTGTATTACCAATACGGTTAATAACCTGTCAATCATCCGTCAAATAAATGGGGGTGGTGGTATCAAGGGTTTTACCCGTGATGCCATTGCCATTGATTATGATGGCCGTGATGCGTTAATGATAAAGGGAGTAAAGGATAACATCGATTGTGATTTAACGGTCAGACTGGCGAGCTGGTTTGAGATTTACCGTTACTATTACAACCATCAAGATATGGGATACCAGGTCTCAATGAGACTGGGTATTATCGGTACCGTCTTAGGTATCATCGGGCTGTTAATCAGTCTAATCCCGCTATTTTAATCATGGCCTGTCGTTGCTGACAGGCCATCAACTAACGAAGACAAGTATGTACAGTATTTAGTTTTCAAAATGTATAACAGGAGAAAATGATGCATATTGCATTAGAGGAATACGGCACTAAGGCAGGTCGACTGGACAAACGACAGCCAGAAAAACAATGGATTGCTTATTTGAAAAAAGACGGCAGGCTATTTACCTGGTCCGGTAGTAAAGGGACCAAGCTTCGGCTTAGAAAAACTGCCCTTGAGTGCGCACTAAGCCTAGAGCAACGTGCGGATAAAAAACGAAGAAAGGGATGTTGGGATATTAACACTTTGCCATCTAATAACATTGGGGCAGACGAAGTTCTGCAGGTTGCAATTACTCGTGATACGGGTTATGTCACAGCGATGGATGATATTACCCATCAATTGAAACATGACGCTATCGCCAGTGAAGTGAAAGCACTGTTTAATACACAGGGACCGAAAACAAAACATGTCGTATGCAGTTTATATAACTTAGGGTTAATGTCTTATCTCGTTTACTTTAAACGTGAGTTGCCGGAGGCTATTACGATACGTAATCTGGAAGGTGAAGAGCTTTCTGCAAAGCATTTATGGCATGTAATAAAGTATATAAATGATAACGGGCGACAGCACCCAAGGTTTACAAGCGAACTTGTTCGTATTAATAAAATCATTCAACCAGAATCGATTGAACGGATGTTCGCAGATATTGCGACATCAAGGATCCCACCGTTTTGTTTCTGATGACGTTACGGCTTACCCGCTAACCGGGGATAGCTCAATCATAAAATAAACCGCCTCGGTATTTATTCCAGGGCATATTTTTAACGAAGACAACTCTTCAATATTAGGAGATAAATATGTGTATAGCATTAATAGCTAAAAGTGACAAAGCTGGCATGACAGCAAAAACGTGGATAACTCACATTAATGAAAGGACCGGGACCTTGTTTACCTGGTTCGGCTCGCGGGGATGGCGACTGCAACTTCGTACAACCGATAATTGTACATTAGCAGCTATGATCCGTCGTGCAGATGTAAAAAAAAGCAACGGGTATTGGGAAGCTGAGTTCCTGCCATCGAATAACCTTGGTGCCAATGAGATTCTACAGTTGGAACTAACACCCGATTCAGGTTATTTTACCGTGATGGGAGAGATTAAACATCACTTGAAAAAAGAATCCGTAGCCGAAGTCAATGAAGTAGAGAAGCTGTTTAATGTAGAAAAGACAAAGTATGTGTTGTGCAGTTTACATAACTTGCATTTGCTCTCTTATCTAGTTTACTTTAAACGTGAGTTGCCGGAAGCCATTACAATTCGTAACCTTGAAGGTGAGAACCTGACGGCGGAGTATTTATGGCAATCTCTTAAGGAGGTTAAAGATACCGGAAAGCAGGCGGATTATTATAGAGACAGCCGTTTACGTTTTATTAAGAAAAACGTGGTTCCTGCCCCGGTGAGTTTGCAATTTAGTGATATTGCAAACTCACAGATAAAACCGTTTTGTTTTTAAGGAGGCGATGATGACTTTTTTTAGTGATCCGAACCAGTTTCTTACCCCCCAGATGTATGAGAAGGCTGAGGTGCAAGATACTGTCTTTATGGCACGACAACAAAACCTGGAAGAGGAGGCCGACCTGTTTATCATTCATCCGGATGAAAAAGCAGGAACTTGTCATATATGGAAAGGGGTGCCGTCACAACTGACGTATTCTGTTAATCTTTTAGAAGGCTATAAAGCTTTAATTTCCATGCATGAGGATGAAGGTTATCGCCAGTATAAACAGGTAACCAGGGCGGATTCGCTTTGTTTCATTGTTATTGGCTATCCGGCGGATTTTTACCGCCAATCGGATGCTATTCATCGACGATTTCGGGCGTTTGCAGGGAAAGATAAGGAATTTCTTGATTATCTTTTCAATGAATTTAATAGCTTTATAAAAATTCATAAGCGAATAATCTATCCGGAGAATCTGGATGAACTGGCGATGCTGCATTTTTTAATTGAAAAGATGCGTGCTGTAACCGTTCGCAATATAATAGCGCAACCCGTTTGCAAGGAGGATATCAAGCAAAAATAGGATGCTCTGGCAAACAGTTCACAGTGTCAGTACAGCGAGCAATCAATCTTGTACCCGATACAATACCCCAGGGCATTGTTAACCGGGGATGCGATGCTTGCACGTATTCAGCAGGACTGGTTTCGCCAGGATGCTCCAGCCTTTCCTTTCTAATCAAAATACTGCCCTTCGGGGCAGTATTTTTTACTTTTTTCTTCCTTTTTTATCAAAAATAAGGTATAAATAAGGCGTGGATGAACATTCACCGTGGTAGCTCGCCACGCAAAACAAAAAGTATCTTCCTGGTCACAGGGTAACCGGTGACCAACACAATTCGATACCACCCGGTAGGCAATGCCTCTACCGTCGATGACGTATCTTTTCTATTCCCAGTATTACTACAACAAACCCCGTTTATTTTGGTCGATGGCTTGCGGGCGCTCGACCAAAATGAATTTCTGTCTCATCTGAGACAAAAAACGTAGTAACTGGCTACGCAAAACAATCAGCATTAACCGTGCAGGCACCTGTCTGCATATATTCAAACCCCCAGGGGATCATTCCCTGCGGGGATTGATCTCCATTTTTTTTGGAGCTCAAAAAAATGAATAACACACTAAATGAAATCCGGGCCATTGACCTGGATATACATATATGGTCCGCCCGCCGGAAATTGCGGGTCGAGGACCTGAAAAATCTGTCGCAAGACAGTATTCCGCCAGCCACTCTGGCCTCACTGGGCAGCAAAATCATCTGTGATCCGGATGAAATTGCTGTCTTTACCCGACTGAAGAAGCAGGCGACGCGAGCTTGTGAAGCAGTTGGCACCCGCTTTTTGCACGGTTATGCCGTGCCCAAAGGTGAAATTGTTTCACTGACAGAAACATTAAATAAAATAAAAAAGGAATTTGAAACCAAAAAGGCATCATTTATTGCCCGCTATGACCAGATCATAAGCAGCTGGATGGCGGAAAATGAGCAATGGCGAAACATTATCGCCAAAGCGATTACGCCGGCGGATGTTGTCGCGGCCCGAACCAGTTTTGGTTTTCAGGTGTTCGCGGTCAATGAGGCCACGGCGGATGATGATTCATTGGATGATTCCTTAAACACGGGATTAAACAATCATGTTGATTCCCTGGCCGATACCTTGCTGACAGAAATCAGCAAAGAAGCCTTAAAGCTGTGGGAAAACTCGTTCCACGGCCGCGACAGTATTACTCGTCGTGTTTTAAGCCCGTTAAATATGCTTCGCGCAAAATTAAACGGGTTTGTTTTTATCGATCCGTGTGTGGCACCAATTGTTGGTCATATCGACAATACGTTGGCAGGACTACCCAAAAAGGGTCGCATAGAAGGTAAAGACTTGTTGGCGCTCGAAGGTTTGTGTTTGTTGATTTCTAATAAAGACAAACTGAAAGCACATGGCAATGCCATTATTGCCAACAATAATCGGCCGGTGTCGGATCAAGCGGAAACTGAAGAACCGGTTTTTCAGGTTGATTTATCTGAAACGGTTGTTGACGAAGAAGCCGAATCCGTACCGATATTGATTGATACGGCTGTTGATCAGGATGAAATCAGGCCTGTTTTACAACCGGAACCAGAATCGGCCCAACCAAAATACCCCAGTTGGGGATTTTAAATCAATGGTGTTACCCATGACACCATTGATGGTGTTAATGGGTAATGCCGGGAGTAATAATTATGGCAACACCATTAAAAAAAACAAGCGTCCTCGAAAGAAGCCTGCCCATTGTGGCACAGGCACTTGGCCGCAAACAGGGCGTTCGTGTAATCATTGGTCAATCAGACAATGCCTGCACGACGGGTAAAGATATTTACCTGCCTGCCTTGCCGCTTAACAAAATGAAAGCGGAAATATACGCATACGGGTATATCGATCACGAATCCGGGCACATCCGGTTTACTGATTTTTCAGTTAAGTTTAAATGCCGGTCTAGTCTAGAAAATACTTTTCGTCAGATATTTGAGGACATTCGAATAGAACAAGCTATTGGTAAAAAATACCCTGGATGTAAAATGAATATTGGTCGCTTGGTGAAAGCCATGGTTGATGATGGTAAATTTGAAAAAGTTGATACTTCAAATCATCCCGCTATGATCGTAGTGGCATTGACATTATATCGATGTCGACATGACATCTTAAACCAGCACGCACTGGCTGATCTTGCACGGCAGGCAACTGAGGTGGCTAATCAGGTTATACCTGCTGGCGCCATGGTCCGGCTTACCGGATTAATGAGTAAGGCTCGCACCCTGAGCGATTCGGATGCAGCGTTATCCTTAGCCAGAGATGTGATTACCTGTCTTGAAGAAGAACAGGACAAGGAATCTCAGAAATCAAGCGATGATTCCAGTACTGATACCGGGAACGATTCTGGTTCGGATTCCGCTGATTCGAACGATGACGCGGGTACTGATACCGGGAACGATTCTGGTTCGGATTCCGCTGATTCGAACGATGACGCGGGTACTGATACCGGGAACGATTCTGGTTCGGATTCCGCTGATTCGAACGATGACGCGGGTACTAATACCGGGAACGATTCTGGTTCGGATTCCGCTGACTCGAACGATGACGCGGGTACTGATACCGGGAACGATTCTGGTTCAGGTACTGGTGCCGCTGAGATTCTTCAGGAAATCGTTGATGCAAAAGATGCTGATTTGATGAATACGGATATTGCCCAGTTAGCAGCAGAACAACTGGATGAAATGGCTGATCAAAGTGATTATCCAGTCGTTGTCGGAACAGACAGCGGATACGCGCCACCATCAGGATTAGGTGATAACTTGTTCAATGAAGCTGCTCGGCATAGTAGTTTTCTACGTGCCAGGCTGAACGGATTACTGCAGAGTCAAAAGATGGTCAGATCATCATTAACAGATAGCGGGAAAGAGTTATCGCAAAACCATCTGTATCGTGTGGCCGTCAATGATATTCGTGTTTTCAAAAAGAAAAAACGAAAAGCAGGCATCAATACAGCTGTGAGCATTTTGCTGGATCGGTCTGGATCAATGAATGGCGATAAATCGCATGTATCAAAAACGGCATTAATTGCCGTTGCGCATGCGCTATCAATGATACAGGGTGTGTCCGTTTCATGCTCCGCTTTTCCAGGACAAACCGGACATGACGTAGAGCGAATTACTGACTTTGGTCAGTCGCCCCGTTTGTTTGCGGAAAGGTTTGATATTCATCCGCAGGGGGGCACACCGCTTGCACAAGCTATGTGGTGGACGGCAACGCAATTATCGCGCTGCAGTGAACCGCGTAAGTTGTTGCTGGTAATCACTGACGGTGAACCTAACGATTATCATCGGTCGCTTGCATCGATTACGCAATTAATTGAGTTGTGTGATCAATCCCAAATCGAGTGCATAGCGCTTGGAATTGGTGAGCTAAAAATTGCTGAGGCGTTCCCGGTGCATAGCACCATCAAGGATGTTAATCAGCTGGCGGATGCATTGTTTGATCTGATCAAACAAAAAATGCTTTTTGCCGCTTAATCAATGACCCCTGGCAACAGGGGTCTCATTTAATACTATTTTTTAAGTGATATTAAAAGAGATACGTATTCTGCCTTTGGGCAAAGTAGTGGTAACTGTCCACTTAAAACAAGCAGCATCTTTCTAGCCTTATGGCCAACCATCCTACGGGATATCAACGACTCTTTGAGTCAGTCAATTTTCATCTGATTCGTTTCAGGTGAAGTCTATTGAGCAAAATCATCAACACATTTTTCTCATGTAACCGCCGTAAGGCATTTTTTTATGCAGCAATGCTGCCTTTTTATTGGAGACAATAATGAATAAAGCAAGTATCAAAAACTACCCTGCCGCCGCAACCTTTGGAATTAACGCGCCGGCAGAGGCAACCATACCGGGTCTTGAAGATGTTAATGACCCGTTCGTACCGGAACTGGACCCGGATTATAGTTTTCTACCCGGACCCTTGTCAGACTTACTGGCCTGGCGTCAATGCGGTCTGCCCGACGGATTGCATATCTATGGACAACAAGGATGTGGTAAATCAAGTATGGTCGTGCAAACCTGTGCACGACTGAATATCCCCCTGGAACGCCCCCCGGTAAACCGGGACATGACATGGGGGGATTTAATAGGCGCAATGAACATCATCGATGGTGATACGTTGTTTGTCGATGGGCCATTAACGCGTGCGATGAGGATGGGGCGACCTATTCTCATTGATGAGGCGGATCGCATTGATCCGGCAATAAACTCTGGAATGCATGCCATTCTGGAAGGTGCTCCTCTGGTATTGCCGTATGGCGGTGTCGTGGTGGAACCACAACCTGGCTTCTGTGTTATTACCACCGGTAATAGTGAAGGTTCTGGGGATCAGAGTGGATTGCATCCTGGTGTTATGCAACAGGATACGGCCTTCATGGATAGATTCTGGACAACCCTGATGAAATTCATGGAACCGGATGAGGAGGTTAATCTTCTAAAAAAGAAATGTCCGGATATTCAAAATGATGACATCATCAACAAGATGGTCGAATACGCAAATGAGGTTCGGCTTCTGGCAAACGGGGTTGATGATGATAGTAGTCATGCCGTCGATGTTGGACGGATTAACATCACCATGAGCACCCGGACCCTGGTACGCTGGGGAAAAATGATGTGCGTATTCAGATATAAAGCACAGCAGGGGATAAACCCGCTACTTTACTCACTGGAAAGGGCGTTCACTTTCCGGGCCTACCCGGAGGTTCGTATGGCTTTGCATGAGTTAGCCAATAATATCTTTGGTGATCTCACAAAAGTTGGGGGTGACTAATGATCTACGAGGTATTTCGAGAAGGAGATACCGATATAGCGATTGGCAAGGAAGGCCAATCGTTGTATATCCGCACTGCAAAAAAAGGAAAACCGATGAAAAAAGCAACGGTTTTCCCAAAAAAAGCGGTTGGGGATTTAACGGTGTTTAAAAAACAAAAACGCCAGGAGCATCTGGACAAAGGGTTTGTTTATCTGGGGACGGTGGAAACGTCCGAGGAAAAACCTTATCCGGTATTTAAGGGTGAGATTGAGTTTTTCTGGAAGATGAATGCGGTGAGCCTTTCTGAAATTAACGCGATTCTCAATGCGTTGCACGGAAAGTTAAAAACCGTGTTGACCGTTCGAGAAGAACCGGAAGGTCTGGTGATTGAGTCAGATCATGTTTACAGTATTGGGACGCACACTGACGCGGATATTTATCTAGCGCCAGACAGTGATACCGGTGGAGTGCTCATTGCGTTGTTACCGGTTATGTTAATCCTGTATCTGGCGAAAAACGACAGTCGTTTTTCGCTGTGTGGGAGCAACAACGATTTACTGGAACCGGATCTGGAGGCAATAAAAGATCGGTTACCGTTTGCACTGTCTGATGAGGACTATGTGCTAGCGGAGAAACTGGGTATTTATACCAAGCCTATCGATTGGTCAACCAGTGTTGTCAGGGATAGAACCCAAAACAACTGGCTTTTTTAATATTAACCATAACCGTTGCCCCTGATTTCAGGGGGCAACATTTCTAAATCATAAATGCGACAAAAAAAACGAACAACAGACAACAACATCAACGAATAACAGAGGAGACCATTATGCACTTCTTATTGGGTGGTTAGTGCGAAAAACTGCCGGTATTCATCACTGTACATGTTCGATATTGGCAACATGAAGAAATGGATCGGGAAATAGCAGGCCCGTATGATCCAAAAAAAACAAGCCCCCTCCGATGGAGGGGGTGATTTTGGTGAATTTTTCGCAAAAAAATTGAAGGTGACTAAAAACATGCACTTCCAGTGCAATGATGCTTTTATTGATTAGGTATAATCGAAGGTATTCTTTATCACTTACAACCAGTTTTTTGTCTCTTCGGAGGCACCTTGTCCTGTCAAGGTTAAAAAAGGAGGGTTTTGACGGTTTCCCCTTAATTGAACAAAATGCCCTCGCAATCCCGTTTCTTTAGAGGCGGGTCAAGCGTGCTTTCTTTTTTTGCCTGATAGCTTTTTCGAGTGTTCCACCTGACGATCTGTCGGTGGGGTGCGCTGATTTTCGATATACGTTTTCACAACATCCAGGCTGGCACCACCAACAGAGACCACACAATAACTGGGCGACCAGAAATGATTTCCCCAAAGCTTTTTCTTTATTTGTGGCCAGTAGTCTTTGCGCAAGAAGTAGGCTGATTTCCCTTTGAGCTTTCCAACCAGATTAGACACGGCAATTTTTGGATGCACTGCCACCATCAAATGCACATGATCATCTTCACCGTTGTACTCCAACAGTTCACAGTCCATCTGCTTGCAAGTTTCGGTAAAGATTTTATTTAAACGCTCAAGCAGTTTTCTGTTTAATACATCACGCCGATATTTGGTGACAAAGACAAGATGCACATGGTTTTTATATACGCAGCTTCTTCCAGTTCTCCATTCGTACATATGATACCTCTATAACACATAGACTAGATAAGTTATTATGCTATAATAACCCACATTTCGTACAGTGTACGATATCTAGCCCATGCAGGAAACATACGAACAAATCATTCAGCAAATCAAAGAGGTATTAATGTCACCAGGCGGTGAACTGGAGACGGCCTGTATTCGCTGGATACAGGAAAGGGTTAGAAATGAGAAGGCGGCCCACGTTGAGGTTATTGACGTGGGTTACGATTGCTCAAGCTTCGGGAAAACAACGAACGATAAAATAGATCCAACAGCATTTCAGACCATCCAGAACTTTCTGGACTATCCAACCGGACAATCTATTCCAACATTCCTTTCTGGTTCAGGTATGATGACAGAGACCTACGAGGAACCCTTTGTAGAGTTTATCCGCGACTCTATAGAGAACTGGCTGACTCGGCAGGGATACGGCCCAGTCATTCGAGATCAGAATGGTACTGTCGATGATGATTTTGCAGACATGCTGTGTGATTCCGATGCTAGTGAGTATGCGTTTTCAAACCATATCGCAAATAAGCCTTTCCCCAGAATACAGGGGGTGTCATGCTGACCGGTATCCGTCTCAAAGCCCATCCTACGCTGGAACAAAAAAAGGTGTTATCGCAATGGATGGGCTGTGCAAAGACTATCTGGAACGCTAAATGTGAGGACGAGCGTTACCATACCCGCTTTGCTCGCAAGTATTACCCTGTTGGCACCTATGCGCCTGTCGATCAGAGTTTTGCCCAATACAAACACCCTGAACTCACGCCCTGGTTATCGGATTGCCCAAGCCAGATATTGCGAAACAGCGCGGGGAACTGGTACAAAACCTATCGAAAATTCATCAAAGGGGATTGCGGCAAGCCCAGGCGAAAACGCTTTGATGATATTGGCAGCATTCACTTAACCCGTGAGCTCTTTGCGTTTATTGTCGGCGAAGATGGCGTTGAGCGTTTATTCGTAGGGTCAAAAACCAACAACATTGGCTTTCTGTCGATCAAGAATCACGGTAAGTACAACAAGCCGAAATCCATCTACATCAGACGGCAGAATGGTCACTATACCGTGTCGTTTTGTTATGACAACGGTGAAGACGCCGCTTTGATATCAGATAACAAGGAGCATCTCGATTATCTGCGTGGTGCGAGCGAAAAATACCTGTCAGCGCATGTGCTCGGTGTTGATCGAGGGGTTGCCAGACCGGTGCAGGCAGGTGATAAGAATTATGACTTCAGCAAACAGCAAAAAGCCAGGCAAAAGAAAAAGGCGGCGTGTATCAAAAGCCAGCAGAGGCGGCTTGCAAGACAGGTAAAAGGCTCAAGGCGACGTAGCAGAACCCGACAGACGATCAGCAAGGCCCACAATAAGATAGCCAATATCCGCAATGACTTTTGTCATCAAACCAGTCGAAAGCTGATTGATCTATCAGGTACAAAGGTTATCGTTTTTGAGGATTTACGAACCCGGTCGATGACACGCAAACCCAAACCCAGGCAAAACAGTGAAACAGGCCGATTTGAGAAAAACCATGCCAGCCAGAAAGCCGGCTTAAACAAAGCGATCCTCAACATTGGCTGGCACAAACTGGAAGTCTACACACAATACAAAGCCCATCGAGCAGGCAAAGCTTTCTTTAAAGTGCCTGCGCATCACACCAGCCAGGAATGTGCAGCTTGCGGCCACATTCACCCCGAGAACCGACAAACCCAGGAAGCGTTTGTTTGCCGGTCTTGTGGCAACGAAGATAATGCTGACAGAAATGCCAGCCTGGTGATCAAAAAGCGAGCAATCGAGTTAATCAAATACCCTGGAACGGGGTTGTCCAGGCGCGGTGTGCTGCGCCGGGATACAGGGCGAGGAGCCAGGCATCAGACATCCAGAGCGAAAGCTTTGCATGCAGCGGGCAATGAGTCGTCAAAAAAGAAGAGAAACACAGCTAAAGCTGTGTAGTACCTGAAGCTCGCTGGCTTTAGTCGCGAGTAGTTCACACTACGCCACAGGGAGTTAGTACAGCTTAAAAAGCGTGCTGAATACTTGTGGTGACTCCTGCCCCTGGCAGGAAAAGCGGGTCATTCGACCCATTTTTTAAACCCCCGCACGGGTAAGACTTCCCGTTGGGGGATGCCTGTCTGTGTGGGATTTTTGCCCGTTAGGGCAGGAGATTATCATGAGGAATGATATTGTTGTGTTACCTTATTTTTATACGGATCGTACTGACATCAGTGCAATGATGGACACTAAGGCGTTTCTGCCGTATGTAACTTATCGGATAAGCAGAAACTGCTCGAAGAGAAGGTTAAGAAGTACGTAAAAGCCATAAAAGGCTTCATGGATCGGGTGGGTTTTTACCCACCCACTTATCAGAGGGCCATGAAGCACTACAGAAAGTAGCGCTTCAAGACTCTGTATTAAGTCCTCACCCGGCAATTTTGCCGGGTGAGGAAGCAATTTAGCTTGACAACCTGCCTTAAACGTCCAATAATTACCCTGTCTGACCAAGACCGTGGTAGCTCGCCACGCAAAACAAAAAGTATCTTCCTGGTCACAGGGTAACCGGTGACCAACACAATCCGATACCACCCGGTAGGCATTGCCTCTACCGTCGATGACGTATCTTTTCTATTTCCCAGTATTACGACGACAACACCAGTTTATTTTGGCCGATCGCTTGCGGGCGCTCGACCAAAATGAATTTATTGTCTCATCTGAGGCGACTTGTCCTATCAAGGTTAAAAAAGGGGTCTTTTGACGGTTTTTCCTAAGAAAACTATTTCATAGAGAGTTAAGTACAGCTTAAAAAGCGTGCTTGGATATTTATGAAAATTTAAACGCCTATTGGCAACAAGAGCACATAAATTCTGTTTGTGTGCATTTAAACCCTATAGGGGGATACGTCCCCTTATGGGGATTGATCTCCTTATTATTTTTGCCCACCAGGGCAGGAGATCAAGATGAAAACATCCATTCTGAACGTGAATGCAAATAGTGGTTTAAAAGCCACTATTGCAGTTTCAATTAATAAAATCGGCAGCTTGTCTGCCGATTTTATTAACACCCCTCGTGAAGAGGCGGACCGTCTGCCTGTCCTAGTGGCGGCAGAAAACTTTATATTCGGCTTCAAAGATCCCTCGTCGGGACTCTTTGTCTCCGAAAAATAAAAAAATGGTGATGTATTCACATCACCCATCAAACCAATCCCTGCACAGGCCTAACCCCTAATGGGGTAGCTGGCCTGTGCAGGATAATTGCCTTCGGGCAGGAGAAAATAATGAAATATTTTTATACCAATTTTTTTATCAGCCTGGTTTTTATCAGTCAGGCTTTTTTATTAACGGCATGTGGCGGCGGCAGTGGTAGTACCGATACGGCATCAGGTGTTAATTTACCTTCAACAGGTGCTGGAAATGCCGGTAACCTGCAGACCATTGAACAGCCACCGGCAAAGCATTTACCACCTGCAACCACTATCAAAGCAGTCAATGTATCAGACAACATCGATACGTTTAACGGTAAAAGTGTGACGGCGCATAATTACCAGATGCTGGATAATAACAATAATGTTGTTGTTTCGGTTGTGTTATATACAACCAAATCAACGATTGGTGAAATCGTTGAAGGGATTTTTGATTCAATCGACCAGGAGTATTACTACCCGTCTGCGGCCGTTGAAATACCGGCTGATATGACGAAGCAGTTTTTTTCAGTTGGCGGCTATCATTCACAATTTAATCAGATTTTGCCCTGGTTATTCCTTGACAAGGATGGCTTTCATTTCCACATCACGCCCGATGCTGTACAGGGTCTGGATATTAGTATTATCTTCAACCCCGTTACAAGGGTTGTTAGCTTTATGCAGGTAAAGGATGTAGGCAATGGAATACCTGGCTTAAATACGTTCACCTATCAATGCAAGACCTGTTGATACGTGGCAGGTAAAAATCAACCTGATTGCAAATATTATTGCAGTCAGGTTGCTGTTTACCCCCATCATAACGAATAAGTTTATTTTGGCCGATGGCTTGCGGGCGTTCGACCAAAATGAATTTCTGTCTCATCTGAGACAAAAAAGGTGGTAACTGTCCACTCAAAACAATCAGCAATAAAAGCAGGCGTATTGTCTGCATATCTTTTAACCCTGTGGGGATTTATCCCTACAGGGATTGATCTCCACACGTTTTGCTCATCAGGGCAGGAGGTCAAATGAAAACAATATCCTTTTTTATTTTATCTTTTGTTTTTTTTCTCTGTGGGGTGTCCCCGCAGACACACGAGGTAAAAAAATATAAAAAAAATGACGTGCCACAAATGGTTTATATAAACCCAGGTAGTGCTCGCCATAAATTCTAACCCTTCAGGGGATCCGTTCCCTTGCCAGGGTAATTGGGTCTCCTGATCTCGACTCCTTGTTTCTGGGGCTTCACAAAGCACCTCAGATCGGGGGTTTTGTGAAGCCTCAGTGGTGAGGTACACACAGGAGAAAATCATGAATAAAAAACATTATGATGTAAAAATCGTAAAAGAACAGGCAACGGGGCGCTGGGACAGTATCTTGTCCGCTCTGGTGCCTGATCTGAAAGATGCCCTGGATAAACCGGGGCGGCATGTGGATTGCCCGATCCATGGCGGGAAAAATGATTTCCGCTTGTGGAAGGATTATGCTCAAACAGGTGCTGCTATCTGCACCTGCGGTAAATACACGGATGGTTTTGCCTTAATTATGGGTATTACTGGTTGCTCATTGGATGAGGCCGTACAGGATGTCGCTGACTACCTTGGGCTTAATGATGAAGGCGTGTCAACAAAACGTATTCGTCAGGTTCCGGTGGTGAGGATTACACCGGAGCAGCGACTTCGCCTGGATGATTCCACCCGACGGCAATTACAAAATGCCTGGCAGTTTGCATTAAATGCAGATCACCCGGAGTATGAGTACCTGCAGCGCTATTTAATGGCGCGAGGTCTTGCAGGCGCTTTGGGGTCACTGGTACTACGGTACAACCCTGAGTGCAAGTATTACGATGAGGAACAAAGAAAAGTAATAGGAAAATATCCTTGTATGCTTTCACTAATTAGTGATGCGGCCGGCAAGCCTATTAGTGTTCACCGAACGTATATTACGCTCGATGGGAAAAAAGCGGATGTACCTAGACCGAAAAAGATGATGCCGTATGCCAGTAATCGTGAGTTTGCCGGGTCGGCTATTCGTCTATTTCCAGCAACAACCGTACTGGGATTAACTGAAGGTGTTGAGACGGCCCTGGCGGTACGTCAGGCAACTGGTATGCCGGTTTGGGCTTGCATGGGCAACAGAATACTGGAAAGTGTTGCTGTGCCTTCTACCGTTCGCCTGGTTGTTATCTGGGCGGATAAAGATCGATCAATGGCTGGCCAGAAATCAGCTGAAGTATTGGCAAAACGCCTGCGTGAGGAAGGGTTTCAGGTCGTTATCATGTTGCCACCCGGTGATATCGGTGATGCCAAGGGTCTTGACTGGTTAGATGTGTTTAACCGGGAGGGGACAGCCCCTTTCTTTCAGGAGTCATTGTCTATTGAAGACAGTAATGAGCCGGTAATACCATCTTGTAACATCGAGGTAACGCATTATGTGCAGGCTTAATTTTACAGCGTTTGATACAACACCGGGCGCTGACTCATCCCCATATTCGCCGCCTTCGGGATGGCAAGGGGATGATAAGGCCTACAGGGATTTAATGGCAGATCGGTACGAAAAAAGTGTTTTGCATGCGCAACAGATGGTTGTTGCCGCTATGCAGAGCAAGTACTTGGGTGTTCCAGTTTTCATTGGGCCCCACGCAAAAAAGGCACTGATGATTCATTCATCTCTTGCCTGAATATTTTAACCATAAGGAAACACAGCCCCGTTATCGGGGCATGTTTCTTTTTTTATTTGGAGACAATTATGTTTCGTTATATTGAAGATCCAGTACACGGCTGGTTGGAAGTTCCTGCTAATTTGATTTTTGATCTAGGGGTCGAGGAATGTATCTCAGGATACAGCTACATGGATTGCAACAATCTCGATCCAGTGAACTTTGATGTACTCCCCACGAATGAATTCGGGGGATTCTTTGGGTTCAAGCAGCACGAGCGGAAGTTTCCCGTCTTACCGCGCCTGGCCCTAACGCTGACATCCCAGCGTTTTTGATATTGATTGCGGCGTTGGCATCTCTGTCGAGTACCAGCCCACAATCGCATTGCATTGTTCGTTTATCAAGCGGCATATCGTGAAGCTGGCCACAACTACTACACATCCTGGTTGATGGTAGCCATCTATCAACTTTACCAAAGATAGTGCCAGCCTTAGAGCATTGGCGTTCAAGTATTTGTACCTGCTGATAGAATGCCAGATCAGAAACCTTGCGACCCCACAAGGCTTTCATTCCTCCTATGCTCAAATCCTCAACAAAGATTGCACCGTACTTCCTGGCAAGCTTACGCGCTTCTTTCTCCTGCCAGTCCTTACGCCTTGCCGCAATCTTTTTATGCACTCTGGCTGTGGCTTTTACAGCTTGCTTACGGCTCTTTGAGTCTTTGACCTTTCTTGCTAATATACGCTGACATTTAGCCAGTTCCTTAGAGCCTTGCTTGAAAAACTCTGGCGCTTCTATTTCTTTACCATCGGACAATGAGAAATATGTTTTCAAGCCAAAGTCCATGCCCACGGTTTCACTCGATGCGGCATAGTCCGGTTTGTATTCCTCAATGTCAGTGACAATACAGATATAGAAATCACCCAATGCATCACGCTTTACATGCATACATTTTGGTTTGCCAAGTATTTTCTGGGACTTCCAGAACTTGTATTGTATTCCTCCTATATTTACAGAATTATCTTCATTCAGTTCCCATCCAGCTTGCGTGAGGGTGAATGATTTGAACTTACGCAGGTTACGAAATGATGGTGGCCGCTTATTCTCTTTCCTGAAGAACTTTTGATAGCCAAAATCAATACGGTACACAATTGCCTGTAATGCCTGTGAGCCAACTTGCTTCCAGTGTGGGTAGCGTTTCTTCAGCTTTGGCAATTGATTCTGCACTTTGTATTTACCAGGGTACTTTCCAAACATGGAATAGTACCGCTTATGAAAGGCAATCAGGTGATTGTACACTTCACCTGCAATTCTCACTCTACGATGTAGATGCTTTTGACGCTTCGTCTTGTAGAGTTTGAACTTATAGGTTTTCACCTTTGACTTACCTTCTGGTTCTGAATGTATTTTTTTACCTGTGCTATTGGTGCGCCACCAACCGTTGAAACAAAGTACGCGTTTGTCCAAAGCGTTGGTAGTTTTGTTGTTAGATGCTTGAATTCTTGACGCAATAGGCGACTACTAACACCCTTCATCCGCTTTATAAGCTTGTGTAAGTTCCATCGATATTTGCAAATGTACATCGATAAATGCAAATATACATCGCTTTATGAAAATAGGATTTCACAATGGCGGGTATATTTATTAAAAAACTGGCGAAGTTTCCTGGTCTCTGGCGGGTTGACGGGATTGGAGAGTTTGATGTTTCAACGGTAAAGGAAACAAAAATAAATGTTCATTTATCATGCATTTATGATAACAAGTTAGATAAACCCTATCATCATTCATCCCTTACAGGAGCAAAACTAACATACCAAATTCACCCTGCATCACTCCCATATTTCAAAATTGGCTCAATATGGCAAGATGGGAAGTGTGTCTTGCACCCACCAGTAATAAACTTTCATTTTCATGTAAACGTTGACCAAGCTAAGCTCATTCGATTGAATGAGCCGTTTACTCTCGGCGATAAAACAATACCATCTATCATCCCTGAATCATATTTTACGCTAGAAAAAAACAGACAGTTTCTAAAAAATACTTTTTATACACTTCTTCCTGTACTTGGTAGCAAAAAAACCAATTGGATGATTATCCCGGCAAGTGAACTATTTTGTTTTTATATCGGCGTTAGCAGAAAGCTCCTAACGGGTGCATTATTTGGAAGGCTTGATCATTATGTAGACTGGGAAAAATGTATTTTTGATCAAAAAAATCCAGCCTTACATAGGAAAACATCAATTTCCCGTAAAGGTTGCCTTGTTCTATTACGTGCATTAAGTTCAAAATCCGGTCAGGATGCACTGTATTGCACGAGAAAACATATAATAAAAATAAAAAATAATAACGCATTATGTCGGGAACAAGATAAGGAAGCTCTAGTAATACGGTCTATATTTCCATTCACAGGCACTACAACATTGACTGTGTGCGGAAAATATTTCCCACTTACAAAACCTGATAATAACAATAATCAGGAGTGGGCAATATTTGCCATGGAACTCATGCAGTGCACCTATCAGGATAACATCCCCAATCCATGCATCGAAGATTCATATCATAAATCAGATCGCTCAAACGAAAGTGGTAATGGTGAGCAAGTACTCCCTTTAATGGAACCAAATATTAATGATGATGAAGACTATGAAATTAATGACCTACCAGGAGATAAACGCATTACTCGATTAGCACATAGAAATTTTGATAATAAATTTACCGTGTTAGAGAATATGGAGTTTAATTATATAAAATCACCAGGTAAGGATAATCATTTTACCACGATAAATTCTGATATGCCTGTAACTGAATTTACTCATGATGATTGCGATTACAGTATGGATGGAAAAAACAATCTTGGTTTATCCAACACACAATTACACGAGAGCATTGATAATATTGGTTTGATTAATTTTATATTAATGGTTAAACAATTGCGCAATGAAAAAAAAGGGAAATGGAAAATTAATACCAGGTCGCTAGAAACAAAAATAATTATCAACAATGAAGTGATAACGAGCTTCCCAACCAACCTGGGTAAACGATATAAATGGTATCTTTTTGATAACATACGTCCACGATATGTAGTTTGGGTGGAAGTTTATCTACCAGAAAAAAACACTTACTGCTACCTGGCTGAAATGGAGTTACGAGAAAATGAGTCAGGACAGTGCACAATTATTTTTTATAAAAATGACCTTACAAAGGTTGAAAATACATTATTTTCTGATCTTCTCTTTCTAACGGCAATAAAAAACAGATGGCCACTAAAATCTCATAAATACAAGAAACAAAGCCATACTAAAATGGCTACTTCACTGTTTAATATAATAAAAATTGAGAGAATTATACACCCACCTACACACAGTATTAAATCTACTACATCGAGTGATAAAACGGAAATATCAAATAATCACATTACTCATGAAAGATGGGCAGATTTATTTATCAATTGTATAAGTGAATACGTGGATATTGCCTGAACTACCCTCAACAGATAGATATGGGCAAACACCAATACCGACAACATTTACATCTAAATAATGCATTAGCGCGAATAAGATACTCAAGATTATTAATTTCAACATCCGGTATGGAAGTTGATGACAAACATAAAAAGTCAGTCAACACGTATTATTTCCTGGAGAAGAACGCCTTCTTTTTTTTCATGTAGCCCAATAATTTTATCTGGCTCTGACATACACCAGGCAAAAGACTGCCAGGCAAGAGTAGCAAATGTTTTTCTGAATGCTTTATCCTCACGATCTGCGTATGCTGTTATAAATGCTGCATTTGAAGAGTTCAGTCCTGCATTCATAACTAATTGAAGTAGAGCTTCTTTTCTTTTGTCATTTATTGGGCCATCTGATGCCACGACTTCCACAAATATTATCAGTGTATTTTTTTTCTGCACATCAGCCAGAATAATATCTGGTAAGTGTTTATCTGACTCTATTTTTAACCCAATTATATCGGCTATATTTCTATCACTACGATCTTCTTTATTAGCACTTTCACTCAGCCAAACAACTGCAGGGGTTTCTAAAAAACGGGGCGCAAAATCCTCAATAACCGCCTTAGCAATGATCGAACTTGGTCCTGGCGCCAATCTCCTTGTTTCTTTGTTAGGAAAAGACACAAGAATCTCTGCATCTCCTACATCTTTTGCTCGCTGCATGAGATTTTGGCGCAGACGTGCCGCATCAGAGAGGTGTTTATCCGACCATAGACTTATAAGTTTTTTAAGCTGGTTTTGATCTAAATCTGGGTTGAATAATTCTGCAAATTCCTTTTCCAGGGAATAACGACCTGCACTTGAAGTCGTTGGCAAGTCCTGCCTTGTTATTACTGCGCCAGTTTCTGCTAATGCATAACGGATACAATCATCTCTGATACTTTCACGTGTATTAACATCGTACCACCGGTCGATAATAGGATGCTTCTTTGGAATACGCCTAACCGACTCCTTGCGCCAGGCGACCCGATCAGAATCATCAATTTTATTTGATTGAACATCAGTCATTCGAGTTATCTGATCAGGGCGTACATAGTAATCATTACCTTTAACAGCACCAAGGTATAGCATGACAAAAATTGTTCTTGCTGCTACAATATTGATGTGGTCTTTACGATTTTTAGTTCCTTCTGGAAATATCTCTGGAAGCCGCTCACTAATCGACTCTACATTAAGCAGCTTTGGTAATTTGTCCACAATAAGCGTCCTCTATTACTCTCTCTAAGGCATCAATACTATCGTTAGAAGCTATCGACTGCTCTATAGTATCTATTTTATGTAATGGCGGTAATGGTAAAGCTTCTATCTCATATGCAGATACTGCAACAGAACCATTCATGGCACGAAACAATTCATCAACAACTTTGCTCATTAAGATAACTTTTAACGTTTTTAGGGATAAGGCTGGTTTGTTATCTATAGGTCGTATCATATTCAGGTGATTTTCTATAACCACGCCGTTATGTTTCTGTACAAATGATCTTGGGAGTTCAGTGATATTTAAACGTGAATATTGTTCTTTTGCTGTTGTCCTTTGTAACAACAAGCAGGGTTTATCAATAACAAGCCATTGATCCTTCTCGCTGTTAATCTGAAACCATGGTAAATGATTCTTACGGTCTGACTTATGTTCAAAAGTACCATTAGGTTGAACACACTCTGACCAAATTAGTGGAAGCGTGTTTTTAAGCTTTCTTGCTTTAATCTGTGTTTTATATCGGTTCCATACCAAAGGGCCTGTGCTGACTGTATAGCCATACTCCTTTAACAGAGAATAATTGTCTCTTATCAACTGCAATAATTGTTCTTGTCTTATAGATCGGGGAATTTTCCACGGCTTAGACTCATTCTTCGGTAGAGTAAATGAGCCATTATTGACTGTGATTAATGCGTTGTTTTCATCAATAGTAACTCCAGTAGAAATTGCATGATTTGTCATATTCCCTTTTCTAAACACAGCTAACAATGTTTCTTGCATTACACTCTCAAAAACACCTGTCCTGGCTTCAATAAAATCCATACAGACAGGAGAAACCTCATTTGAAAGCATAAGACGAAGGTTTTTAAAATATCGTCCGGCCAGAAAAGAGGTAGGGGTAACATATGCTAGTACACCATTATCATTCATTAGAGACAAGCCTTTATCGGTAAACAGGCCATATAAATTTACATGGCCGTATATAGAGCGGCTAAATTGTTCTTTGATTTCAGCAGTTAATTTAATTTTTGAGTATGGTGGATTACCAATTACAAGATCATATGTTTGAGTAATCGGCTCTTTTAAAGAATCAGTAACACAAACAATCTTAGGCAGATCTACACTTGATTGAATGCACTCTTCTAGTAATGTGATATCAACAAATACTTGTGATAACCATGCTGAAAATGGGTCTATTTCTTGTCCAGATAAATGATTTTTTACATGTTGAATGATATCAGTGGGCGAAGAATCATTTAGTGCCTCCTTTATACGTAACACCACGGGCGCAAGAAATGCGCCGCCACCACATGCCGGATCAATTATTGTAGATTCAGCCCAGCTGATCCCCGCCTGTTCTGCATTATCTAATAATCTACTTGTAAGAATCGGTGGTGTAAAATAGATACCGTTTTT
>JALSUJ010000411.1 GCA_027071355.1 Gammaproteobacteria bacterium
TACAGGGCGAGAATAAATCAGCTCTAATGTTTTTTGATATTTTCGCTTCACAATACAAATAGTACTTAATAATGGTACCACATGCAAGCATAATTGAAATTTGGTTTAATTATTTCTTGGTATAACGCTTTGCTCAGCGGCAATTTAAAGTGGCACGTTTTTGCGATAGCAAAACAAGTGACGCTTTAAATTGTCCGCTGGAGCTAATTGTTATACCTTTTTAAACTTCTTGCTGAGACTTTCAATAAGTTTTTTTGCCTTGAAGGAATCAATACTGACAGATGTGCTTATAGGGTGATATATATCGTAGTTCTCTCGAACTTTGCCAGGTTTAATGCCATCCGATAAGTTTTCTGCTACTGCTTTCCAGTTTATTGAAAGCCTATGCATACAATCACCTTTCCAATAATCTTCTGAGCTACCGCCTTTGGCAAGATGGTAAGAATCTGGTTTCTCAATTACACCCCATCCAATTGCGCCATAGCCTTTAGCATATGCAACTATGACATCACCGGATATATAACTTGTTAATATTTTTTCACCCTGATCGCCAGGCATACTATCAAAACACGCTGGTATTTGTTTTGACTTTACAAGATATTCCCACCATTTTTGATCAGCAGAAGCTATATTATGCCAGTAATAACTAGGTTCACGTGCAACACCACCTAGTGATAGTGGATTTAAAATATCTTTGGAACGATCAAATGCAATGCTAAAAGAAATAAACTTCTTATTATCTATTTCAGTTGGCTCATATTGTATGCAACGAAAAGCAACACCATTATTTGACAACCACTCACCCATAGAATAAATCGTTGGGTCAAATTCTCTCGCTAATAAAATTATTCGACTTGTTTTGTTAATATCTTTTATAGAAGCGTTGCCGCCAATAAATGAGCCAATCTCTTGCTCTAGCTGTTTATTGGACTTTGAAAACCTGTTAATGAAACCCTTACCTTTATAGGCAGAAAAATCTGCTAAATACTGCAATGCCTGTGTTTCTACTCCAAGAAAACCCCTATCACGTTTGAGCTCAATTATCACACCGTTACCATAACGGTCTATTGCTAATATATCCGCTCTTTTTTTGAATTTTGTTTTGACTTGATTGCTTATAATTAGAAGCGGTTCTCCAAATATTGATGCTTCAAGGATATTATTTTCGCTATCAGAAGATACTATGAATTGTTCAACGTCAAGTTCACGTGGCTGCCACTTCGATACGAACCTTTTTAGCGTTTGTTGATCTGTAATTTCAAATAGCATGACGATCCTTTTTTTAGGTATAACGCTCTCATCAGCGGCAGGCTAAAGGGGCACGGCTTTTGCGGTTTTTTGCAAAAATCGTGACGCTTTTGACTGTCCGCTGGATGAACTTGATACTCATTGAGCCGTCTCCTTCAGATTAGCGCTGAGCTAAACTGATGGTGACTAAACCAACCGGAGAAAGCTCAATGAACTTCTACAATAACATACACCCTTACTACTGTGGAATCGATTTACACGCCCGATCACTTTATGTCTGTATTATTGACCAGAAAGGCAAAACCTGTCTACATAAGGAAATAACAGCCAGTCCAGAAAAACTTCGTCAACTCCTTGAGCCCTATATCGGTGGTATCGTGGTTGGTGTCGAATGCATGCACTGCTGGTACTGGGTCGCGGACTTCTGCGAAGATATTGGTGTGGACTTCATCCTCGGTCACGCCCTGTACATGAAAGCCATCCATGGTGGAAAAGCCAAAAATGATCGCATTGACTCGTTTAAAATTGCTAACCTAATACGCGGTGGTAATTTCCCACTCGCTTATGTTTACCCAAAAGCGATGAGAGCAACCCGTGACTTGCTTCGTCGTCGCATGAAAATCGTTCGCCACGGCGCTGATCTGAAAGCCCATGTTGCCAACACCACCAGTCAGTACAATCTACCCCCTAATAAAGTAAACCTGAAAAATAAGGCTGCACGCGAACAACTTCGGGCTACTTTCACCGAGGTATCTGTACAGAAAAACATTGATTTGGATTTAGTGCTACTCGATTGCTATGCCGATGAGTTGAGTAAAATTGAATGGTA
>JALSUJ010000412.1:0-24358 GCA_027071355.1 Gammaproteobacteria bacterium
CGGAATGAGCGTTCAGATTGAAACAGAACAGGTGTTCAGATTGGGCCGGAATGAGCGTTCACGTTGAACCAGAATGGGTGTTCAGGTTAAACCAGAATGAGTGTTCACGTTGGGCCGGAATATGCAAACCAACGATAATGCTTTGAGTTTGATTGAGGAATATTTTCTAGAGCAGAATTTAGAATACGAATTTCATCCTCCCTCCGTTTTGATTTTCTGTAAAGTATTGCGAGGCGCCTGTATGTAAAAGGAGTATCGACTTTCTTGTCAACCAATAGTTCATACTGGAAAATGGCTTCTTCAATTTTTCCCTCTTTTTCAAGTAAATCTCCATTAGAATTTCCTTCTGCGATTTCTTTTAAACCTGAGTTTTCAAATTTAGTTTCTAAATGTGAAATTCTCTTTTCTACTTCATCTAATGTAGTAATAGTTACAAAAGAGTATTTTTTTTCTAAGTTTTTTAGTTCCTCAAGTTTGATTTTCGCGACGGCTAATCTAGATAACTTTGTATCTATATTGTTGGAATCAGTAGCGATTGCTAATGATTCATTAATTGTGTCACCTAATTGATAAGCAATTGAAGAAATCGAATCGATATCCTTTTCTGAATATTGGGAACTTTTTTCCTTCTTAAAAAAATTACTAAAGAAATTCATTGTATTTCGCCTTGATTATCGGTTAAGAATTAAAAAATGATCAAATTAAACATAGCATATAAGTTAAACTTTTAAAAAGTAATTTGGTTATTATATAATGATGTAATACGCCCTTGCATAAGTAGGAAATTTATCAAAATTAATGATAAACGTAAAAAAAATGAATAAAAATAAAATGTTAGACCGCATAGCTGAAATTGCATCACAGGGAAAGTTGCCCAATCTTCCTGACGATATATTAATGTATTTGGCATGTCGACGGGCCTCAAAAATACACAAGAAATTAAAAGGCCGCCCCAGTAACAGATGGAAAAAAGAGGCAGTAATTGAAATTGAGCGTTTACGGGATAAGGGTATGACTTTGACAGAAGCAATAAAAGAAATAACTGATCGTGTCAACGCTAATAATAAACGCAACGAATTCACTATCAGCTTAACAACATACCATAGATGGAAACGTGCCATAAATAAGTAATCCTTTTTTGGCACGTTACACATAATCAATAGCATGAAATAATTATCTCAAGTTAAACATAAACAGAGATAAGAAGACATGTTCAAAACTAATCAGCTCTATAACAAGCATCAAGTATGCGCCCAACTGCGTATATCCTTATCCCTACTAAACAAACTCATCCGAAGTAATGTAATACCCTATATTAAAATAGGCCGTGCTGTGCGATTTAAGGGTGATGTCCTAAACGAATATATAGATCAGAATAGTGCATAACTATTAATAACATAACAACCGCATAGACTATAGCTCTGGCTGATGTAGGGCATAGGCTATTGCGGTGCTAGTTATTTATCGATCTAATATAAACACTATATACATAGTGTTATATTTGTGAGTAGCATGTTTTGCATTATAAATATATGTTTTATAATGGATTATAGTGCTTGCCGTAATTAGTAAAAACAGTATAATTATAAATAAGCGCATAAGCTGTTTTTAAATTAGCTAATACGCTTATACCTAGAGGGCTGTACACCCTTGTAAAGGTATCCAGCCTATAACATTCCGCTGTTTAAACTTTGAATGTGCTTTGCGGAGTAAGCTCCCGTGAAGTGTTCTCCAGTTGGTTAGCGTTTGTCCGCACCTCGTATGGGGCTTTATGCCCCGTACACTAACGCCAAACATATCGCATGGAGAAAGGACAAGCATGTAATTAACATTCAAAGGAGAGTTCTATTATGCCGAAGAAGCACCCACCAGAATTACCAAAGCCTCTAGAAGAGTTAAAAGGCGTCAAGTGTTGGGGACTATTTACTCTAAATCCCAGTAATAGTGAAAAGAAATATACTGTTCATTGTAAATCTAATGACGCTAGAACATTAGATACACTTCATAATGTTTGGGAATTAAAAAAGGATAATCAAGTAATTGTTTTATCCATAACAGAAGCGAATAAATATCTATTAAAAGAATATGATAAAAAACTAAACGTATTTGATGCTGACTGGTATGGTAAGTATGAACAGAACTTTGATAGAGAACTATTTAATGACTTCGCAAAAGCAACATATACAGAATATAGTCCAAGCAAAAAAGGTGCTCATGTATTCCTAGCATTATCAAAAGGTAAAGTTTTTATTCCCTTTGAAACAAATCCTACAGGATTGGACTTAAAAACAAGTGGTTTTATTACCATGACGTTTGAGCTTTATCCGGGTAGCCCTGATCACATCAGAGTAGATGTAAACGTCATTGACAGTAGTGAAAAAGCTTCAGGTAGGTTTAAGCTTGAAGATTGGGAACCGATGGACCCATTTAATAAGGACGGTTCTTTATCACCTATCTGGTGCTTTAATATGCAAACAGATCCCACAGTACTGCTTGATGATCACCCAGATTATGAAAGGTACGGTTCCAGATATCTATATATACCATCTTCATCTAAAAATCCTGGCGTTATGGTTTATCAGGGAATGAAAGGTGATTGGGATGGAGTTGTCTCCTATCACGATGATAAATTGCCTAATAAGTTTTTAGATCCTTGGGGTGTTCATCAGGCTTTTAAGGGTAAAGATTATTTGGATAAAGATTCTTTAAGGAATTTAAGCAGGACTGTTAAGGCAATAGATCCTGATACAGGTGAGATGCTAGATTTGACTGTGGATGAGTTTAATAAACGTCCAAAGCATTATATTCCTACGGAACTTATATTTCCGGATGATAAATGGGGCAAGTATGTTCGTGCCATTATGGATGCAACGATGTATAGAGCAAATCCAGTCGCATCATTGGCCTCCGCACTTAGTTATATGGCGTATATCGCTGGTGGTGTTTATACAACTAAGGATTACGATGCAACCGACATTGCAAATCTTCAAATTGGTAATAGTAAGGTAGGTAAGTCTCAAACAATGCAAGGAGCGTCAAGGTTAATGCCTGAAAATGCTTTGGCTAACATCCATAAAAGAATGTCGAGATCAGAGGAGGGTATACAAGATGCATATATTGATTGTGGTCTTAAGCCTGATATTTTATATGTTGTTGACGAAATAGGTTTTCTTTTTAAGGACATGAAAAAGGCAAACGGAGGTGGTGATAGATGGCAATCAATGTTGGAATTGCTTGTTAGGGGTCATCAAATTTATTTTACAAGAAGCGGAGCGGGCAAGGCTGGAACAATGGTTCAGTACCCTTTCTTTGGTCTTTTGGGTAGTACGACAATAGAGGCTTTAAAAGGTGGCTTAACAAAACAGGATATTTTGATTGGTGCAGTTAATAGACTTAACCTTTGGGATGTGACACAAGACGTTAAAACAAAGAGAAAAGGCGAACATTCATTAGATTCTCACGTCATGAAACGTTTAAAAGATATTTATGATGGTGTTGAAATGATAAGTGATAGAAAAAAAGGAATTCCTGTTTTAGTTGATGATGATGTAGCAGAACTGATGTATAAACAAGGTGGGGATATGACAACTTCCAATACTGAGGCTAGACATGAACAAGCCGCCTTTACACTTGCATTTATTCGAGCTATTTATAACGGAACTTCTGTAACACTAGACTATTACAAGTGGGGTTATGACTTGATCGGTAAGAGCTTACTGTTCATCAAGCATCTTTTTAATTTTCATTTTACGGATAAGGAACCTCCTCATATAACAGCTGAAAAGAAGTTAATTGAAAAGCTGAAAGATAATGGTGATGAATTGGAATGGCGTGTTGCTACAAATCAGTATCATTTAAAGAGAATTGGGTCGGTGGCTAAGAACGCATTATTAACTGCGATGATGTCTGGTGAAGACCCAGTAATAAAGAAAGAATCAAGAAAACAACCAAGTGGAAAGAATAAAACGTTTATGGTTTTACTAAAATAATTTAAGTGTGTATGTAGTGCGTATTTTTTTACATACACACATAAACCTAGCAATAGCAACGGTTTCCAGCTGATGTGTATGTGTGTATGTGGTGTATGGGTTTTTCACTATATTTGCGAGAAATAGCAGACTGGAAAACATACATACACACATACACACATATATATTAAAGTAGTAGTAGCAACGTTTTAAGTGTGTATGTGCAGATTTATACACACATATACACACATACACAGTACTGCTAACAACAAATACGTTAGCTAAAAACTAAAGGTTAATGACGATGAATAATGCAGACAAAATAAGAACATCTTTTTTAATGAATGTTCCTAAGATAATAGATAGAGTTTCAAAAGCTTATACAGAAAATACGGCCGCATCACAGCTGACAAAACAGGAACAGGAAATATTAAAACATATTTGGCCAACAGTTAGTGCACTGATACTTCAAGCCGACGACCTAACAAAAGTAGAGGGCTTATCATCAGGCACGATAACTGAAAAGGTCGATAAGGTATTGGAACATGTGGCCAATGGTAAATTGACCATACAACAAGGTAAAAGATTAATCGAAATGCTACAAGCTGGATTCAATATTACCGAGTTACCAGAATTAATGCAAAAGATGGCTGAACTGGACGGAAAGTGAGCATTATAGCTATAGCCATACAACCAGTCCTGCTTAAAGTGCTCTAGCATATAAGTCATTATGTTATACGGGATAACAATTTTTAAAAACAAGATGAAAAAACAACTTAACTAAAAGAGGAAAGACAAATGAATACTACACAAACAGAAAACCTAACTCCTTATGGACTTACCACTAATCACTTTGAAAACTTGCTTACTACCAAAAACAGATTATGGTTAAGGGATCTTGGGCATGAAGGCATCTCTAATACATTGCAAAGCTATCAGGATACCTTTGATAAAGCGATGCGTGAAATGTTGCATGATGGTGGACGTGAATCTCAGCTAGGTAAATTAAAAATATTGGCAAGAATGTCCAAGAACATGAAAAAGCAAATGATGGACATTACTGAATATCAATTAGAACTATCTGGTAAACAGATTTTAGAACTAAGTGAAATCGGCGAAAGAATGCCTGGCGATACTCCAGCCAATAGAGAGATTCGTGAAATACTACGCACTCAGAATATTAGCAATGAAAGAATACTGGAAATGGCTAAAGAAGATAAGGCTCTTGTTTGTTCTTTATTATCAAGTCCTCATCCAAAATTAGCTTATGGTTTTAGTAAAGAGCAACTGGGTGAGCTTGAAGCCATAAACTTCAGGAATCAGTTGGGCGAAGAAAAGCATCAGCTTTTAAAGAATGCCATAAAGACCCATGACGTTCTTAAGGATGCACAGAAAACAATGAACGATAAGTTTGATCGCTGTATAGAAGCAGCCGATAAAAATAGCTATGGTTCATCCTCCGCAATAGTAGCAGCCGCCAGTTAAGGGAGAATAATTATGGCATTCGAAGGAATTGAAGAATTACCCTGTCGTTATCCATTCACGAATAGCCCTTTATATGATGAATTACAGGCTGACCGTGTGACTAAGTTCTCTGGTGATATTAAGTCTGTTGCTGATTTCATGTGCCTTGAAAAAGATTTATCAAGACGTTCTTATTTGATAAGTCATAAATTACAAGCCCCTGATTTATTAGAGCAATGCGGTATTAATCCCAAGCTGGAAGCATACAGACAATATGTTCTCGATTGGCTTAATGGGTTGAATTAAACAGAGCTGGTGCCATACCGGTTTCCTTTGCGAGGCGCTGGGTAACTCGCAACACAAGACAGCCTCACATGAGTTCTAAATAAGGTTGCCGTCCCAGCATTATTATAAAGGAAAGCATGATGCCGCATGTAATCAGTATAGAGCCTATTGTCGTAAGTTATTGTTTAATAGATGCTCGTGATGGAAAAGAGCATACTTATGAAACAAGCACAAAGCTAAAGAAAATATTAAATGAAAGGCTACCTTGTGATGATTGCACAAAAGCCACTATCTGTGACAGAGAATGCAGGGCATTTAAACAATATGCACATACAGGCAAATTCAATTCTGATGATATTAACAACTATAGCCGCATACACAGTTCTGCTACCATAAAACTAGGATAAAAATTATGAATGAAGATAAGATTGCTGAAGCGATAGATAGATTAACTGATTTCTTCAAACAGCGTGATTATGAAAACCAGAAAAAAATAGATTTTGTTGAAGAAGTTGACTTACAAATGGTGCAAGAAATAACAAGTCTGAAAGCAGAACTTGGTGACATTAAATTATTACTGAAAGCTGTTGCTGAAGGTGATGCTTGTTTAGATTATGATGAAGAAGCGAACGCGATTAGTATAAACATTAATGAAGGGATTAATTTAAATTTAAGCACAAATATTAAGTGTTAAGTGTGTTGTATGCAATGCTTATAAACTACAGCATTATAATAGCTTTAAATAAACGTACAATAAACATACAAAGCTTTTAATATAAAACTAATACATTGCATACAGCAATATTTTAAACGCTTAAAAGTGCTTAAATTGTGTTGTAAAACTGGAAAATAATATGAGTACAAAAGCACTGATTGGACAGGCCAGAAAGTTAATAGCGAAGCGTCAAAGGGCAAGTGTAAAGATACAATATCATGTACTTCAATATAATGATGTAATGCCAGACATTGACAGAAATAAACCCTTCTTTACTGTAAGATTATCAGATCCTAGTGCAATCCATTAATCAAAAACCATGCCAATCATCGAACCTTCGATTGTAGCAGTTCAATAGCCTGTTATATAATTACCCACGAACCGTTGTGGTGTTACTTCTATATGTTACTTTTCGTAACATATTTAATAGGCTATAATCCAGTTTATGAAACAGTCCGTACAGCAATTACTCAGAGAACGAGCCTTCTTATTATTTATTGCCGGCTTCTTTGTCTTCTGCTCTCCTGCCAGACTATTCTGGGCAACGGAAAGTATGCCCTGGTACAGCCCCTACCTGGTCTGGTCTGGTATTATTTTACTGACCTGGTTGTTATATCGCTGGTTAAAGCGTCATGCACTTTGAGTTATGGCAGCTTTTTGTTTCGGGGGTTGCTTATTTAGGGCTGCTATTTGTTATTGCCTGGATAGTTGATAATAAACTCTGGTTTGGCAAGCTGGCTCATCACCCGTTGATCTATTCCCTGTCACTGGGGGTTTATGCAACCTCCTGGAGTTTTTATGGCAGTGTGGGCTTTGCAGAACGTCAGGGTTATAGTTTTCTAACTATTTATCTTGGGGTAACTCTGGCCTATCTGCTGTCGCCTTTTTTATTTTCACCCATTCTTAAACTGAGCAAGGAACACCAGCTCACCTCTTTTGCAGATTTATTTGCCTTTCGCTATCAAAGTCAGGTTATTGGTATTGTGGTTACCCTGTTTATGCTGTTAGGCACCATGCCCTATATTGCACTGCAAATTCATGCAGTAACAGCATCCATGCAGGTGCTGACCAATGAAGCGGCACCCATAACCATTTCGCTGGGCTTTTGTTTAACGCTGATATTATTTGCCATTTTATTTGGTGCCAGGCATAGCTCTGCAAGAGAAAAACATGAAGGGCTGGTCGTCGCTATTGCCTTTGAATCTATAGTGAAATTATTTGCCTTATTAAGTGTTGGTCTGTTTGCCTTATTCAGTATTTTTGATGGTTTTTCCGGACTGCAGCAGTGGCTGCTGGAACACCCTGAGAAAAAACAGGAACTGGTAGCTCCGGTAATGGATGGTTCCTGGAATAGTCTGATATTCCTGTCCTTTTGTGCCGCTCTGTTTCTACCGCGTCAGTTTCATATGGGGATTAGTGAAAATTTTAACCAGCGTTCTCTATGGACAGCAAGCTGGGTATTTCCATTTTTGTTATTGTTACTGAATCTACCTATTCCGATTATATTGTGGGCAGGGCAGTATTTACCCACGACTACCAGCGCTGATTTTTATGTACTGGGTATTACTTTGCATAGTGGTAAAGGCTTATTACCGCTGTTCACCTTTATTGGCGGTCTTTCTGCAGCCAGTGCCATGATGATAGTAACGACTCTGGCACTGGCCAATATGATTATGAATCATTTTGTGCTGCCACTGACATTTCCCCGTAAACTCAGTCATAAAACCAATATTTATCAACACCTGTTACAGGGTAAGCGAATTTTAATTGCCATTATTATTATGGCAGGATTTGGTTTTGATTTATTGCTGTCAAAACATCAGGGACTGGCACAGCTGGGTTTGATATCCTTTGTTGCTGTAGCACAGTTTTTACCGGGTACTATTGGTCTGCTGTACTGGCGCAGAGCCAATAGACTGGGATTTTTAAGTGGTTTGCTGGCAGGCTCAATTGTCTGGGCTTATGCTCTAATTTTACCTTTGCTGGTGAATGCACAATTTATTTCAGCGGCTGTCTATCATACTATTCCGACCTTTAGTAGTCTGGTTAATAGTGATGATAACTGGGGTGCGGTAACTTTTGCTTCTCTGTCGGCTAATTTTATGCTGTTTGTTATTGTCTCTTTATTAACTAGAGCCAGTAAAGCTGAAGATGAAAATGCCTCCAACTGCTGTGCAATAACACTCACGCCGCCAAAAGGTTTTATGCTGCTGCGCTCAGTTTCACATATCCAGGAACAACTTGCTCTGTTGCTGGGTGAAAATATGTCTGCTCTGGAAATGGAAAAAGCACTTAAAGATCTGAGTATGAGTCGACAGGATACAAATCCGGTACATCTGAGACAGTTAAGGGAAAGAATTGAACGTAATTTATCCGGTCTGATTGGACCGATACTGGCAAAAGTTGTGGTCAATGAAAAACTGACACTTGATACTGACAGTCGGGATTTTTTTGCTAAGAGTTTTCGTTATATGGAAAATAGACTGGAAGATTCAAAAACAAGACTTGAAGGGGTGGCTGGCGAACTAGATGATATGCGCCGCTATCACCGTCAGGTTTTGCAGGATCTGCCGCTGGGTGTCTGTTCAATAGGTGCCAGCGGTGAAGTCATAAACTGGAACAGGGCGATAGAAAAATTATCTGGAATTCCAGCAGAAAATATCCTGGGTGAGCCGATACAGACATTACCATCCCCCCTGGGAGAACTGTTTTATAGTTTTATTCAGGGAGAAGAACAGCAGCTGAGAAAAATTCAGGTGCATTTAAATAATAATCTGAGAATATTTAATTTACACAAATCCTCGCTGATAAGTGCGTTTGGAGGATTATACTTAAATGCTGATATAAACAGGGATAAAAATACTGAGCTGTCATCTTCAGAAGGTGTGGTATTACTGGTGGAAGATTTAAGTGATTTGCAGGAACTGGAAAATCGTCTGGCACATAGTGAGCGTCTGGCTTCCATTGGCCGTCTGGCTGCAGGTGTAGCGCATGAGATTGGTAATCCGGTGACAGGTATTGCGTCCGTTACACAAAACCTTATTGCCGAAGATGATGCGGAATACTTGCAGCAGAACTTAACACAACATCTGGAGCAAGTGTTAAATCAGACTCGTCGTATTACTACAATAATACAGTCTTTATCCAGTTTTTCCCGTAGTGGAAATTATTTAAAACCACCCCGGAAACCGGTACTGCTCAAACAATGTGTAGATGAGGCTATCCATCTGGTAACGCTGAGTCATAAGACCAAACATCAGTCTATTGTTAATCAATGTAGTGATAAACATATTCTCAGTGGTGATGAACAGCAGTTAATACAGGTGTTTGTAAATTTAATAAATAATGCCAGTGATGCCTCTTTAAATGAAGAAACAATAAGCATAAGCTCTATAAAAGAGCAGGAAAAAATAATGGTCGAAATTATTGATCAGGGTAAAGGTATCTCAGATATTGACAAAAAGAAGTTGTTTGAACCATTTTTTACCACTAAGGAAGCCGGTGAGGGAATGGGACTGGGATTATCCATTGTATACAATATCATTCATGATCATGGTGGTGATATAAAAGTAATGGATAATATTAATAATCACCATAAAAGGGGCAGCAAATTTATAATAAGCCTGCCTGTTTGTGAATTAACTGAATAGATTAGCAGAGAACACTAGATGACAACAATTCTGGTAGTAGATGATGAACCATTAATCAGAGAGTCATTAAAGCGCTTGCTTGAAAAAAATAATTTTCAGGTAGAGCTTGCCGAAACGGTAGAGGAGGCCAGTCAGATCCTGGGAAGACAGGCCTGTGATCTGATTCTGAGTGATTTAAGACTGCCGGGGGAACCAGGCACCCATCTGATAAATCAGTATCCTGATATACCCATTATTATTATGACCAGTTACGCCAGTGTCAGTTCGGCAGTGGAAGCAATGAAACTGGGAGCCATAGATTATATTTCCAAGCCCTTTGATCATGCTGAGTTGTTGCTAATGATCCAACGGATATTGAAAGAAAAAAAGTTGCAGCTGGAAAATACCATTTTAAAAAATGAAGTATCACGTAATTACCAGGTATCAGGAATGATAGGTAATTGTCCAAAGATGCAGGAAGTTAATAAACGAATTCATAAAGTGGCCCCTATGGATACCTCGGTTTTGATTCTGGGAGAGACTGGAACAGGTAAAGAACTGGTGGCCAGGGCCATTCATGAATACAGTCAGCGATATGAGTCCCCTTTGATCAGTATTAATTGTGCTGCCATTGCAGAAAACCTGATTGAATCTGAACTATTTGGTTACAATAAAGGTGCTTTTACAGGAGCTGATAAGGATCATCCCGGTCTGATAGAAGCTGCTGATGGCGGCACTCTGTTTCTGGATGAGATTGGTGAGCTGTCACTTGAAGTGCAGGCGCATTTATTACGGGTTTTGCAGGAGGGTGAGGTCAGACGGGTGGGGGCTACACAATCGCGCCGAGTTGATATTCGTTTGATTGCAGCAACACATAAAGATTTACAGCGGATGGTCAATGAAGAAACATTTCGCAGTGATTTGTATTTTCGTCTTAATGTGTTTGATATTCGAGTACCCCTGCTTAAGGATCGTGGTGAGGATATTATCAGGCTGGCACAGTATTTTCTACAGGATATGGCTAGAAAAATGGCCAGAGAACCGGTACAGTTTTCAGATAAAGCATTAAAACTGTTTACCCGGTATCACTGGCCGGGCAATATTCGTGAAATGCAAAATGTCATTGAACGGGCATTAATTCTAGCGGATGGTAATGAAATTACTGATGAGCATATGTCATTTTTTAACACAAAAGATAACTCAGATAAGGCAAAAAAAATAACAGGCGGAGAGGATAATTTGTCTCTGGATGACTATCTGGTGCATTTTTTATGTGTAAATAAACATTTAACAGAAACCGAACTGGCCAGACAGCTGGGGATCAGTCGTAAAACATTATGGGAAAAGCGAAGTCGGCTGAATATACCCAAACGAAGTAAATAGGAAGCTGTTTGCGTTATATTGATTCAGATAATTTGTAACTATTCAGCATGATTTAAACCTGAAAAGAGTATCTGCCTGCAGTGCCTGTGTTTGCGGGGTTTATGGAGGCAGGATGCCGAGATAAAGCGACACAGGGATGTGCTTGAGCGTCCCCGAAAATACAGGCACTGCAGGCAGATACGGTAATTTATGCTGAGTAATTACCGATAATTTTAAGTTAATCTGAACCGGGTTTTAAATTCGGTAGATTGGCATTAGCAATAACATGCAGTACTACCCCGCAGCCAATTAAAAATATGACACTGGCTATCAGACTGGCAAAAATAGGGTGCTGGGTGCCGTATTCCATATCCCAGTAAACGGCATAGGCTGCAGTAACAGCCGAAAAAAGATAGCAGAATAGTGCAAAAGCCCAGGAAATTTTCTGTCCGATTTTACGATTGTTCATTCAATTGTTCCCTGTTTGTGATGACTCTAACGTTTGTGATTACTCTAATTTAGTGCTCATCCATTGATCCGGCTATTAACTTACCTCATTCTTAAGCAAGGGGATGCAGGAATAATTTCTGGATGCATACATTAACTCCAGACATAATTTATCATGTTGAAAACCTTTTAGCCATTGATATGGGATAAGCGATCAACAAATGTTACCCCTGTTGTTACGATAAGTAACAAAAAAAGAAATATTAGAGTCATGAATCAGATTCATTTTTTCGTTCAGGTAACTGTTTTATAAGCTAAAGTAGAAATATGGTCCTGATTTTGCGTGCTTAAATAAAGCGTTACAAAAGAATAAATGGCAGACTATGACTGAAACTTCAACACCATTAAAACCCGTGCTCAACTTTTTATATCAGCATGAACCCTTTATGAGGATGCTGCCCGCCCACCAGGAATATCTGGCCATGCATCTGGAACAGGTTTTTTATGCCCGAGGTGAAGCTGTTATGGTGCCCGAAGAAGGTGTGGTCAACAGTCTGTATATTGTCAAACATGGTTGTATTATTGAACAGGTAGCCGATCAGGCAAGCTCTCAAAGCTATATGAAAGGTGACTGTTTTCCAGTGTGCTGCTTAATGCAGAAGCAGGCTGTACCCTTCACATTAAGCGCACAAAAAACCACCATCTGTTTTCGTTTGCGGGAGGCAGATTTCGAATATCTGATGCAGCAAAGTTCGGCTTTTCATGTTTTTTATGCTAATAATCCAGGAAAAACAGCGGTCAATATGACTGATCCTGAAAAGGGATCAGGCAATACATGACTGAAAACCGAGATACAGAACTACAACAGCTGCATCAAAAAATTACCCGACTGGAACAGGCACTGAAAGACAGTCAGGCCAGGCTGGCACAATGTCTGGCAGCTGCTAATAAGAATCAGATTTCATCTGTAATATCTTCAGAAGATGAGCAAAGACAAAATGAACTTTACGCACAATTCAGAATTTGTGAAGCGAACTGGTCTGTTATACCAGAAGATAATAAGCAGGCTGTATTAGTGCCAGCGTTTAAAATGCTCAATACCCCGGTGACATTTGAAATGTATGATTTATATTGTCTGGATACGCATCAGCAGCCTCCCGGTGATGAAGGCTGGGGGCGGGAAAATCGACCCGTTATTAATGTTAACCATTTTAATGCTCTTGAGTATGCACATTGGCTGTCAGAAAAAACCGGCTGGCAATGTCAATTACCTACTGAAGAACAATGGGAATATGCCTGTCGGGCAGGTACGGTTACCGACTACTGGTATGGTGATGTCCCCGACCCCAGAATGATGGTCATGGGCACGGGTAAAACGATGCCTACACCAGGAATTCGTCTGGCAAACCCCTGGGATCTCTATGATATGCATGGCAATGTGTGGGAATGGACTGCCACAGATAAACATCAGCAGTATATTCTCTGTGGTGGCAGCTGGTATAACAAGGCCAACTGGCTGACCAGCAGTGCCCGTAATATCGCTTTCTCCAATGAAAGTAATAATAACTGGGGCTTCAGGTTGATTCGTAAGCTGGAAAATGAGCAAAATGTTACCTAATTACCCGATTTTATGTTACAAATAGTAACAAAATCTAATTTTTTGAGATTTTTAATATGCAAGGCTATGAATTATAAAGATATTTTATATGGCACAAATATCGCAATATAAGTGAGTTTAAATCCTAAACTCTAGTAAAGCTCAGTGGTTAAGCTGATATATAAATACCGGATATATCATTCCGGTTAAACAATAACGAGGGACATAGAATGAGTGATAAGAAGAATTCCAATGGCTGGTCACGTCGTGACATTATGAAAGCAGCGGGTGCCTTTACAGCAGCCGGTGCGATGCCGATGTTTTTCTCACGGGGGGCGTGGGCAGATAAAACATTTGTAAATAATCCGGGAAATTCCAAAACCGTTAAATTAGGTTTTAATGTACCGCAAACCGGTGCCTATGCTGATGAAGGTGCGGATGAGCTGCGTGCTTATAAACTGGCGGTTAAACACTTAAACGGTGAAGGCGATGGTGGCATGATGCAGACCATGAAGCCCATGCACCTCAAAGGTAATGGTATTCTGGGTAAAAAAGTGGAATACGTTACCGGTGATACTCAAACTAAATCGGATGCGGCCCGTGCTTCTGCCAGGCGTATGATTGAAAAAGACGGCGTGTTAATGTTCTCTGGTGGTTCTTCTTCCGGTGTGGCCATTGCGCAGCAGTCTCTGGCACAGGATATGGGTGTAATCTTTATGTGTGGTCTGACGCACTCCAATGACACCACCGGTAAAGACAAGCGTCGCTACGGTTTCCGTCATTTCTTTAATGCTAAAATGTCCGGTCTGGCTTTAGGTCCGGTACTGAAAAAAGAAATGGGCACCGACCGCCGTGCTTATCATTTAACGGCTGATTATACCTGGGGCTGGACTCAGGAAGAATCCATTAAGGAAACCACTGAAGGTCTGGGCTGGAAAACCGTTAAAACGGTTCGTACCCCACTGGGAGCTGGTGACTTCTCTCAATATATTACCCCTGTTTTAAACTCTGGTGCTGATGTACTGATTCTGAACCATTATGGTAAGGACATGATTAACTCCCTGACCCAGGCAGTTCAATTTGGTCTGCGTGATAAAATAGTCAATGGTAAACAGTTTGAAATTATTGTCCCGCTGTACTCACGCCTGATGGCTCAGGGTGCAGGTAAAAATATTAAAGGTATTTTAGGTACGACTAACTGGAACTGGGCGTTAAAAAATGAAGGTTCTAAGGCCTTTGTTAAGTCTTTTGGTAATGAGTATGGTTTCCCGCCTTCTCAGGCAGCGCATACCTGTTATGTACAAACGCTGTTATATGCTAATGCCTGTGAAATGGCCGGTACTTTCTACCCGCCGGAAGTTATCAAACAGCTGGAAGGTTTTAAATTTGACGGCATGGGCAATGGCCCTACAGAATATCGTGCTGCTGATCACCAGTGCTTTAAGGATGTACTGGTTATGCGCGGTAATGAACATCCAACCAGCCAGTTTGATTTACTGGAGATTGTGCAGGTTGTGCCTCGTTCTCAGGTTGAATACCCGGCCAGTATTTTTGGCGGTGAATTAGGTCCTTACAAGGTCTGATAAGTTCTATCTAGCTATCCAGCATCACTTGATAATTTTTCGGTAGTGTACATGCAGCCGAAATTTCATCAGGTTGTGCTGGATAGTTTTATTCTAAGAGTATATAAATTGAGTGTGTTGCTACCTAAAGGTTTTTAACCAAGAGTTTTTATGTATCAATACTTTTTTAATCTTTAAACAATTGAGTGGTAAACAATGGATGCAATTCTGTTACAGATTCTTAACGGGCTGGACAAGGGAGGGGCCTATGCATTAATTGCACTGGGTCTGACTCTGGTGTTTGGAACATTGGGGGTGGTTAACTTTGCACATGGCGCCTTATTTATGCTGGGTGCTTTTTGTTCGGTGACCTTTCAAAAACTGCTGACTATTTCCAAACAGGTCAAAGATACCAGTATTACCTTTTTTGATGCCTATAAAGAGATGCCTTATCTGGAAATCTGGTTTGGCGATTATGGTAAGACTATTATTGACTGGTCGGTACCACTCTCCATCCTGTTTGCCATACCGGTTATGCTGTTAATCGGTCTGGCTATGGAACGTGGCTTAATACGACATTTTTACAAACGCACACACGCTGAACAGATTCTGGTGACCTTTGGCCTGGCTATTGTTCTGCAGGAAATAATTAAACTCAGCTTCGGTGCAAACCCCATCCCGACGCCTGCACCTGAAATCTTTTCCGGTACTGCGCCTATCGGTGCTTTATTCGGACTGGGAGAATCTGTTGTGTATCCCTGGTGGCGACTGATATATCTGGGTTTTGCTTTTTCAGTAATTGGATCAGTCTTTGCTTTTTTAAATTTAACCACCTTTGGAATGGTTGTACGAGCCGGCATGATGGACAGGGAAACGGTTGGTCTGCTGGGCATTAATGTGGAACGACGCTTTACCATTGTTTTTGGTCTGGCTGCCGTAGTAACTGGTCTGGCCGGTGTGATGTATTCACCCATTTTACCGCCGGATTATCATATGGGTATGGATTTTCTGGTGCTGTCCTTTGTGGTCGTGGTCGTTGGCGGCATGGGTTCTCTGGGCGGTGCAGTTGCAGCCGGATTTCTGCTTGGTATTTTACAGTCTTTTGCATCCATGAATGAAATAAAATCAATTATTCCCGGTATTGACCAGATCATTATTTATCTGGTGGCAGTATTTATTATTCTGGTCCGACCCCGTGGCCTGTTTGGACGTGAAGGGGTAATGGAGGACTGATTATGACAATACCATCATTTAAAAAAGATATGTTTGTAATGCTGATTTTTTCAGCAGTTATTTTAACTATGCCCATGTGGTTAAAACCCCTGGGGGCAGGTTATCCTGATTTACTGCAGAAATTTGCCATCTTTGGTATTTTTGCTGTGGGTTATAATATTTTATTTGGTTTAACAGGCTATCTGTCCTTTGGGCATGCGGCCTTTCTGGGGGTCGGTTCCTATACCGCGGTGTGGTCATTTAAGCTGCTGACCATGAATGTTCTGCCGGCCATTTTGTTCAGTGTGGTACTGTCGGGTATTGTGGCGGCTATTATTGGTTTTATCAGCCTGCGCCGATCCGGTATTTATTTTTCCATTCTGACCCTGGCTTTTGCGCAGATGTTTTATAATATGGCCTATTCTGTGCTCACCCCTGTTACCAATGGTGAAACCGGTCTGCAGCTGGCAAGAACTGATCCCCGGATCATTGACAATATGCTCTCAGAAGCGGGTGCTGGTCTGCCCTCACCCGGCCTGTTTGGCATTCAGATGAGTGGTTATTCAGGTTTTTATTTCTGTGCAGTATTATTAATTATTGCCTTTTTTATCTCCCAGCGTATCTTCCATTCTCCCTTTGGTATGAAATTACAGGCTATTAAGTCAAATCAGACCCGGATGAAATACACCGGTTATAATACCCGCCCCTATCTGTTAACGGCTTTTGTTATTTCCGGTATGTATGCCGGCCTGGCCGGTGCTCTTATGGCAACTACCGATCCGCTGGCCGGTGCTGAACGTATGCAGTGGACTGCTTCTGGTGAAGTGGTTCTAATGACTATTCTTGGTGGTGTGGGTACTCTGATCGGACCTTTACTGGGTGTGGGGATTATTAAATATTTTGAGAATATTTTCTCAGCACTCAATGAACAGGCATTACTGGCGGCTTATTCCTTTATGCCGGACTGGCTGGCTAAAATGATGGTCACTATTACTTCGCCATTTGTGGGTGAAGGCTGGCATTTAACTCTGGGTGCTCTGTTTGTAATTATTGTAGTCTTTCTCCCTGGCGGAATAATGGAAGGGCTGGGAAAGATAAAAAATCTGTTTCGAAAAAGACCACCGGATCCAGTAGAAAAAACTCTTGTTGAAGGACAAATACAGGAGGAAAAAGCATGAGCAATATCATACTGGAAATTGATAATGTGCAAAAATCATTTGGTGGTCTGAAAGCACTCCATAATCTAAATTTACAGGTTGAAGAAGGTAAAGTACATGCGATTATTGGTCCTAATGGTGCTGGCAAGTCTACTATGCTCAATGTCTGTATAGGCCGTCTGGCGCCTGACAGTGGTGTGGTGACCTTTAATGGCGAAAATGTACTGGGCAAGCAGCCTCACGAAATTAATCAGGCAGGTATTTCCCGGGTATTTCAAACGCCGGAGATATTTCCCGATTTATCCCTGCTTCAAAATGTCATGATCCCGGCATTTGCCAAACGTGAAGGTTCCTTCAGGTTTAATATGTTCAGTAATTTATGCAGTGAAAAAGAAGTTATGGATGAAGCTAGCCATATTCTGCATGATATTGGTTTAAATGAGCAGGAACATGATCACGCAGGCAGTCTTTCCAGAGGTGATAAGCGTCGTCTGGAACTGGCCATGTGTCTGATTCAGCACCCTAAATTACTATTGCTGGATGAGCCGACTGCAGGCATGGCAAGACATGATACCAATAGAACCATTGAGTTGTTAAAGAAAATTAAAGAAACTGGCATGACCAAGGTTATTATTGAACACGATATGCATGTGGTTTTCAGTGTAGCGGATCATATTTCCGTGCTGGCACAGGGGACTATTATTGCATCAGGTACACCGGATGACATTCGCGGCAATCCAAAAGTGCAGGAAGCTTATTTAGGGGGAGCACACTTATGAGTAATATTCATGTGCCAGTGGCTCAGAAAATAACAGCAACAGGCAGCTCACCCGCATTTTTTTCATGCTGGGATTTACATGCCTATTATGGTGAAAGCTATATTGTACAGGGCGTGACTTTTGATATTCGAGAAGGTGAAATTCTGGCCTTATTAGGTCGTAATGGAGCGGGTAAAACCACCACTCTGCGATCCATTGCCCGAGCTTCTTCACCGACAGTAAAACATGGTGAGATATGGCTGGACCATAAACCGATTCATAAAATGAAATCCTATGAAGCGGCACAGAACGGCGTGGCGCTGGTGCAGGAAGATCGCTGTATTATTCCCGGTTTAACTGTGCAGGAAAATTTAAAACTGGCACAGATTGCAGAACCCGTTGGCTGGTCTATAGAACGTATTTATGAGCATTTTCCCCGTCTGGGAGAACGAAAAGATCAAATTGGTGTGACATTATCTGGCGGTGAACAGCAAATGCTGGCAGTGGCACGAGCTCTGGCCAGAGACATTAAATTGTTATTACTGGATGAACCCTATGAAGGCCTGGCACCGGTAATTGTACATGAAATTGAATCTATTCTGGATAATATAAAGCAGCTGGGTATTACTACCGTTATTGTAGAACAAAATGCCATTGCAGCCTTACGTCTGGCAGACCGGGCCATTATTCTGGATATGGGTGAAGTGGTTTTTGACGGCCTGGCTCAGGAAGTGCTGGATAATGAAGAACTGCGCCAGCAATATCTGGCGATATAAGCCGAACGCTGCTGCCATAAACAGGCTTATTGAGAGGCACTGATAAGCGCAAGTTAATAACAGGAATTATAATGAAAAGTAAATTTTATACCCGCAATATGATGATTCTAGTCAGCCTGTTATTGCTGATGTTATCAGCCCATGCTGCTCAGTCAACAGAAACATTTATAAGCCAGGCCGGCAATCTGACCTACCAGGGTATTGATGATAATCAACAGATTCATTTAAAAAAAGGTGTCTGGCAGGGGAAACCGTTTCAGTCGAACAGTGCCAGCAGACCTCGGGTCGGCTTAATCAGGGACTTTAGCTTTAGTGGTGATCTGAATCATGATGGTCAGGTGGAACATATTGTTTTTTTATGGGAAAGCTCCGGTGGTTCCGGAACGCAGATATATATGGCCGTTATTGCCGGGCATAATGGACAGTGGACCAATATTGCAACGCAACACATTGGCGATCGCATACAATTACAAATGGGCAGAGTTCAGCAGGCTAATATCGAACTGGATGTGATACAGGCAGGCAGGAACGATCCTGCCTGTTGTCCCACACAGCATGTATTAAGACGCTGGAAATTAGCAGCAGGTCAGCTTGTTGAACAGCCGCCATTAGAACTGGGGCCATTATCATTGAAAGATATACAGGGTATAAACTGGCAGTTGATTAAATTAAACTGGCAGGAAAAAGTACCTGCGAATAGTAATATTTCTATTCACTTTAAGCAGCATAAGGCATCCGGTAATAGCGGCTGTAATCGCTATACAACTACGGTAACTGAGGGTAAAACACCCGGTGACATTAGTTTTGCTCCTGTAGCCGGTACCCGTATGTTTTGTGAACCGGAACAAATGGAACTGGAAATGCGCTTTCTTAAAGCCCTGGAAAATGTCAAAAGTTTTGGCTTTGTTAATGGTTATCTGACGCTGGAATGGCAGGATGATGGAGCTGTTAGTACACTATTTTTCCGGCCCGTAAAATAAGCTGTAAACTTTTTTGAAGTCTTTTAGTTTGCGCTTTATTGGCAGGCAGACCCAAACGGACACCCGTTTTATCATCCAGTAAGCGGGATAATATGCCCTGTTGGGCCAGACTATTGTGCAGTTCGGCAGCCCGATGGCTAATAATGGTTTTAAATAAACAGCAGCCTGAAATGCGGGCATCTTTTCTTTAAAAGTCATTTATTTTATGAGTAAGCGATTTTAAAAAAGCAGGCTAATAATGCCTGCTGCAATAACCCATAAAATAGTGCTTCGATTTAATAACTGACAGGCTTCAATAATGGTTTGGGGTTCAGCCGGTTTACCACAGCCCAGACCGGGGCGTTCTTTTATTTCACCATGATAGGGATCACTGCCGCCCAGATGTACCCCTAAGGCACCGGCTCCGGCGGCCATGACCACACCAGCATTAGGGCTTTCCCAGAATGGAGCCTGTTTTGACCAGCATCGGGTAGCATGATGCCAGTTGCCCATTAAGGCATAAACTACTGCTGTAAGGCGTGCAGGGATATAATTCAGTAAATCATCTAATTTAGCCACAAAATAGCCAAACGCCAGAAACCGCTCGTTTTTATAACCCCACATGGCATCCAGAGTGTTAGCAAGTCGATAAACAACCACCCCGGGTGCGCCCGCTACCATAAACCAGAAAATAGCCGCAAAAACAGCATCATTACCATTTTCCAGAACAGATTCAGTGGCTGCACGAGCAATATCTTCGGCATCCATGTCCTGAGTATCACGACTGACAATTATGGATAAAGACTGCCGGGCTTCATCCAGTTGACCCGCCTGCAGCGGGTTAAAAATATTCATGGCGTGTTGTTTTAAACTACTCAGACCAATGGCAATAAAAACAATAATTATCTCAATAGCGTAACCGAAGATATTATCGGGCGTTATAAAATCGGTCAGAAACCAGGCCGGGATCAGGCAAATTAGTACGGCAATAAAGCCATTAACCCGTAGTTGTTCATTAGAGTGATGAATTTGGTGATCATTCAGACGCAGTTCCAGTTGATCCGCCAAATGCCCAAAGCCTACCAGAGGATGATATTTTTTGGGTTCAGAAAATAAAAAATCCAGCAATAATGCACAGGAGAGTATAATAAACATTTTTTTCCTTTCTCTTTTAATCCATTAAAAGTGATACGTTAACAATAAAAGAAGCATATTCTAACATGCAAAACAATAATAAGCAGGCTAAAACTTTAACCTAGAAAAATCAGTTGAGATCGTAACGAAACAGTCTTAGGTGCTGGAGATAAAGGGTTTTACAGGTTATTTTGGCTTTATTCGTACTCACCGTACGGGTGAAGTTAAAATGTTCTGGAAAATCCTTTAGATTCAGTGCATAAGGCTGTTGCAGTCGGTGGCAACTGATTTTTCAAGGTTTAATGCTGCAGGGAACTACATCCGATGCCGACTGCGGATTGAAGGTTCAGCGGGCAGTGCGCAGGGATTGGCTTTTTTTCCTATCAGACCACCCTGGCAAAGGAAAAATGCTTACAGCAGGTAAGCGGTGTTTTTACTCAGTCAGGGACTCAAGTCCGTGGTTATGAAATACATGCTGGGCAGACCCGTCTGTTAAGGAAAATTGTGACTATAGAAATTTCCAGGAACAGGCTATTGAGCGGGTAGCTAATGCCCTGCAGGATAATATGGATATGGCAGCAGTAGATAAAATTCTGGGGTTTTAGGGGTTTTTCAGTCTCGAAATGATAAACATCAAGACAAAACACATAAGAGAATGGTAATATTTTAGTTTCGTGAGTAACTATTGCCAGTAAATGGCCTTGAGCGAGTTAAAAGCCATAAGCCAGTTAAAAGCCATAAGCCCGTTAAAAGTAAGGAATCTTAAATGAATGTCGGACCAAGAGAGATTATAACCCCGTTTCGCCCTATACCTCTGGATGTACCGGAGGGTATGAAACCTAATGAGTTTTTTAATAGTACCGAAAATTTACAGGATCTCTCCCAGAATAACGGCTTGCTTTCCAATCCTGAAAATCTGTTGATGTATCGTAAGGCTCTGGGTCATAGCAATGAATTTGATACCTCTATTATTTTTAATTCTTCCAAATGCATTCTTGATCCGCTGGGTCGTCCGGTTCGACGCACACAGTTGCCTGAAGTGACCAAAAACTCATGGAACCGCATGAATCAGATTATGATTGAATACATGATAGAAAAATACCCGGATCCCGGTGAAGCACTAATTCTTGCTGGTGAAGCCAGTCTGGATTCCACCTGGCCCTTAACCGCTCCGGGGGTGCCCAGTATTCGTATGCTGCATAACCATTTTATTGTGTTTAATATGAAACAGCTGCGCAATGCAGAAATGGCCGATCCCAATAATCCCAATTTAACTGACGGCGGTCAGAATAGTCTGTTTCAGGCGCATATGCGGGTAGTATATCGTAAGTTTTTTGAATCTCTGGAGCTGCAAATTTTGAAACCTATTCAGGGTACAGAATCTCAGATTGGTCTAACCGGTTATCCTCAGGGGCTGCCCAGCTGGGAGATCCAGGGCGGTATTGCCATGCTTAAAAGTACCCATTTCTGGAAAGAATACGATCTGATCCTGAAAGGTTTTCTGGATTTTTATCGTACTTTCTTTACTCAGGTTTCCACTCGTAATGCACCAATACCGGAAAAAGCCTTTTTCCCGGATCAGATTGAAGACAATCTGTTATTTGATAATGACTTTCTGGCAGCGGCAAAAAAAGTCCGTGATATGTGTATCAAAGACGCTAAATACGCCAATGCCATTCGCTGGCAGCCGGCCTTTAAACAGCTAATTTATCGCAATGACGAAGGCAAACTGATTGTCACTATCAGCCAGAACTCCATTGGTAATGCCATTACTGAATTATTAGGTGTCGTTGTTCGTCGGGTACCGGATGCTGAGGCCTATGAAAAAACTGAAGAGGCATTAATTGAAAAACTGCTGGAAGTCAGACAACGTTTAATCAACGCCGATCTGGGTGATCCGATTAAGACTAAATACTGGGATTAATTGTTTGAAAATAATACACAGTTAATTCTTCTTATTAGCTACTTTAGTTATAAAAATGCTGACTATCAAGATTATGATGTTTTAGTTTTTGATAAACAGCACGAGTGCTGAGATTAAGGAAATCTGCAATTTCTTCAATTCTTCCGTTAAATTGATGCAGTGCCTGTTCCAAAATTTGTTTTTCAACTTTATCGGCCGCACGTTTTTTAGCTAATTTGATATTGGGTATTTTATTAGTGATTAATGTCGAATCAGGTGTCAGGTCGAAGAAGATTCTGTGTATAATCTTTCCTTCGGTAAATAAAAAAGATCGTTCCAGTACATTTTCCAGTTCTCTGACATTACCCGTCCAGTCATGTTCCAGTAAAATATTGGTAGCTGATGATGTCAGGGCTTTAACTTCTGTCTGATAGCGTTTGCCGAATCGTTCCATCATAAGTTGTACCAATGGACGCATATCTTCAGGGCGTTCTCTTAAAGGAGGAATATAAAGAGGTACCACATTCAAACGGTAAAACAAATCACGACGAAATTGCCCAGACTCAACCAGTTCAGATAAATCATGATTGGTAGCTGCAATGATTCTTATATCACAGGGGATTAATTTTTTTCCTCCAATACGTTCAAATCGATTTTCCTGGAGAACTCTTAATAAGGTAACCTGAGCTTTTAAGGGGAGACTATTAACCTCATCCAGAAACAGGGTACCTTTATCTGCTCGTTCAAACCTGCCTTCTCGAGTGGTTTTTGCATCGGTAAAGGCACCTGCTTCATGTCCAAATAATTCTGTTTCTACCAGATCCAGTGGAATACTGCCACAATTGACTGCAATGAATGGAGCATCTCGACGAGGGCTCATGGCGTGAATTGAACGCGCAATAATTTCTTTACCGACACCGGTTTCTCCGCTGATTAAAACCGGAACACGTGTCGGAGCTACAATTTCAACACTTTTTAATACTGATAACATGGCATCACTTTGAGCAATTAATCCAGGTGGCTCACAGGGTGCCTCAGAAAAAGGTTCTGGATTTTCTTTTAACCAAAGGCTATGTAAGCGTTCTTCTATGAGCTTTTGCAGTTCTGAAGGTGCTCTGACTTCTGCAAATATTTTTACCCCATCACTGAAGAATTCATCACCAATGATCTGTTCACAGGATTGTGGATTCTTATGGATACAGATATCACAATGATCGCTGCCCAGTGCAATTCTTTTTTTCAGTTCAATCTTGGCATAACCATAATTACGTGCTGCAATACCTCCAAAAATATAATCTATATTATTTGAAGCTATACCTTGTGCAAAAGACTCTGTGTCAAGTTGAAGACCTGATGTTACAGTAATTGCTCCTGCATTAGAAAAATTACTTTTTATCCACTCTCCTACATCTTTACCCATCTCATAATAT
>JALSUJ010000412.1:24368-24817 GCA_027071355.1 Gammaproteobacteria bacterium
ATGTCATATGACACAGTGCTGGAGCCGATTCTACTAAATCACCAAATGGACATTTTGTTGTTTTAAGCTGTAAACAATCATTATTCATTTCAACGATCTTAAATTCACCTCCAATTGTATTTTTGAGGTTCACTAATAGATCACCATACTCCCGTATGGTTAAAACTCCATCAATATTGTGACTGTCTCTGTAAATATCCTCAAGAACTTCACTTGAATTAAGAACAATTTTTTTTATGAAGGATTCAAGAGTAGAACAATTGACTCCTTGTGCCATGCCACCTGTTTGTCCAATAAAAAGCTGTAAATAACGCTCTGGAGTAAGATGCCCAAATGGCCTTAATGTTTTCATGGTATTAATCTCAGCTTTTATGAAGTTTTGTTGCAAACCTTGAAGCATAGCTTCAAATTATAATGTGACCAGGAAATAAAATTGTAAACTAAAATAA
>JALSUJ010000413.1 GCA_027071355.1 Gammaproteobacteria bacterium
GCCTGAAGCAAAAAGATATTTGTCTTAAAGCCGGGGTGGGTATCATTACCCTCTCTCGTGCCAGAAAGCAGGGCGATATACGTTTTTCGACGCTGGAGAAACTGGCCAATAGTGTAGGATTAAAACTTAATCTGGTGGCTGATGATCCCTTAATAGAACTGGTCGACAAAGGAGAATTATTCTCATGATCAGAGATGCTCATGCCGTTGTCTGGACACGTCTGTCAGGTATACCGGTTAAGATGGGTGAATTACATGTTACTGAGTCTGAATCCCGTTTTGTCTATGAGCTGCCATTTTTACAAACAGGCCTGCCGGGACTCGGGCTGGTTTTATCACCGGATATATTTGCTGAAAATACCATTCGCTGGTTGCGCACCGAGCGGTTTAATTTCCCACCACCGATACAGTCTTTAATTCCACCGGCAGGAGAACATAATTTTCAACGTCGGCTGATTCTGAATTATCTGCATACCATTGGTATTCAGTCAGGCAGTGAGTTTGAAAATGACTGGAATATTCTTACTTTCAGTGGTCATGGTGGTATTGGGCATGTAGATGTGTTCAGCTCTGATGACAAAGCCAGACACTGGTATGCTATACCGACTATGCCGCAGCAGGATTTTCTTAAGAAAAAGTCCTCTCTGGGTTTTTCACTTAAAAATATGCTTACCTGGTATGAAGATGAGACTGGTTATTTATTGGACTTTATTGGCCCGACACCATCAGTTAATGGGGCTATACCCAAGCTATTACTTTCTATTCCCCGTACTGGCTGGAATGGTCAGGTCGGTTTACCCACTCGCTTTGGTGATACCCAGTCAACAGATATTATTCTTAAACTGGAAAAAGACACCGCTTATCCGGGTATTGTTGAACTGGAGGCTCTGGGGCTGGATATTCACAGACAGGCAGGTTTTGCCACACCTCGATACTGGGTAACTGAGTTTGAAGGCATTCATGCGCTGGCTATAGAACGATTTGATCGGGATGAACAAAATATCCCGGTATTTCAGGAATCACTGTTTTCAGTGCTGGCCTCAGGTAATCGAAATATACAAAATCACTACGATGCCAGTTATGATCAACTGGGCAGAATGTTTGATAATCCCCGACTGACATTAATTGAAGATCGTAAATCCGCTAAAAAACATTTATTAAAACGTTTATTGCTGTCATTTTTAACCGGTAATGGTGATCTGCATCTGGAAAATTTGAGTCTGCAAATTCGCAATGGACAGACCGATTTTTCTCCCGTCTATGATCCGGTTCCCATGCGGGCTTATTCCATTCACAATATCCTCAGTGCCATGCCTTTTGGACATTATGGTGATTATACCGCTAAACAGAACAGGCCGAGGGGATTTACCCAGGCTGTAAAAGCTTTTAATCAGTCATTGGGTTTTGATAAAAACCAGTTGTCCGCATTAATTGATGAGCTGCTAAGCATTACTGATAACTTTGCTCATCAGGTTAATGCATTAAAGAGCCTGCCTCAGGAAAACAGGAAGAATCTGATCCGGATCCATGATGATATTAAACACAGACTTTCAATGTTGTAAAAGGTAGAAATCTAGACTTGACCTGATAAACAGTATGTTTAGTTTCAAAAAAATCTAATATTTATACAAAAAGCGGATACATCAAATAAGTTTGAAATGTAGTACTTTCTGACACTAAGCAGTGATTCAGGCTTACTAAATGTTTACTCTGTTATGCTGTCAATTTACCTATACAACTGTTTTTTCCTTTTGGTGTTCTTCCAGCCAATGCCGAAAATCACCTAATAGTCGTAATAATTCCGGATCAGGCAGGCAATAATAAATAAAAGCCCCTTTGCGCTCCGGTTTGACTAATCCTGCTTCTCTTAATGCGCGTAAATGAAAAGAAACATTGGTCTGACTTAACTCAGTAGATTCAATAATATCAGACACTGGACGGCACTCCAGACCTAAACTACAAAGGATCTTCAATCGATTCGGCTCGGCCAGTAATTTAAATAAAGTGCTTAAATGCTTGACAGACCCACAATCATATGTGTTAATATTCATATGTGTACCTACTTATATGT
>JALSUJ010000414.1 GCA_027071355.1 Gammaproteobacteria bacterium
ATTTTTACCCCGCATGGGAATGGTGGTAGGTGCTATTGTGGGAGATGGTAACTGGTGGTTTGATCGGGATGAACTAAAGGCTAAAATACCCGATTAGTTCTTCTCTGGGAATATGGGCATCCTGCCCACGCTCCCAGCGGGCAGTGTTCCTAATCTTCAATTTCATCGCCATGAAAAGTGCTTTCAAAGTGCATATTCTCAGATTTAACACCATTGGCCAGCAGTAAGGGTTTTAACAGGTGGTTTAAATGTCCAGGGGCAGCAATATAAAGATCAAAATTTTGCAGATGTTTATGCTCACTATGCAGATGCTTAATTAAGGACTCGGCTACTACATCAGTTTTAGGTTCCAGTACAATGGGGGTATAGGTAAAATTATCCAGGGCATCGTTCCAGGCACGACATAAATTCTCCATATAATGATCTTCTACCTTACGGCTCATCCAGTATAAATGAATGGTATCGGCATTTTCCAGTGACATGGCATGCTCAATAAGACTCTTAATGGGCGCAAATCCAGTATCCCAGGCTACAAATATCAGAGAATTGGGTGAATCCTCATCCAGCACAAAACTGCCGTATGGGCCGAGCAGATTTATACTGTCACTGGTCTTAACTTTCTCAAGCAATGTTTGTCCAAAAAGGCTGTTATTATGCAGCGGGATATGGAACTCCAGGTTACTGGGTTCACAGGGGCAGCTGGCAATAGAGTATGTTGCTGTAATGGGAGCCTCTTTCGCTGTTATTTTTTCCGGCAGACTCAGTTCAATATACTGGCCTGCAAGAAAGCGTAAGCGTTGACTTCGTGGGGGACGAACACTCATGATAATGGCATGTTCATTAATCGACTGAATTTTTTTCACTTTGGCGCTAATGCTCTGTAAGGGAATATCATCGGCACTGACGGCTTCTTCGGTTTCCAGGGTAACATCGGTGATTGCCCGGTTGGAACAGGTCAGAATATAACCCTGTGCTTTTTCACTTTCAGTAAACACATAATCCTGATGAGATACCTGTTCCACTTTACCAGACAGTACTTTAGACTTACATTTACCGCATTTTCCGTTATTACAGCCATAATCTACAGCCAGACCACTGCGCAGGGCTGATTCGAGCAGGGTCTCTGATTTGTCTGAAATAAAATCATGGCGACTGGGCAGTAGACGGACATGGGGTAACATAAACTGTTTAATCTGGCGCTCCATCTGCTCAATAGGGGTGATCATTTTTTCAATTTCAAGATTTCTGACTTCACTATGAAACCAGTCTTTACATTCATCCAGAGCATGTTCTCGATCGTCGTTGATATTAATAGCCATTAAACGGTGCTTCAGGCCGTCAATTAATTCCTCCATTCGATTCGCACGACTTTTCTCATCTGCCAGTTCCTGGTTCATTTTTATCAGTCGACGACTCAGAGCATCCACCTGAGCACCCTCACGTTCACTTTGAGCCATTTTATGAACCGCATCACGCATAAATTTTTCCACTTTTTCAAGCATGGTATTGTCTTCATACTGAGCATCTGGAAAGGCTTCTTTTAGATCCGAAAGGGTAACCGTACCTTCCATAACCCTGAGCTTGTTTTCCTGAATTTTCTTTTGAATATCACCGCGTTTAACGCCAATAAGACGAGCAGCCTGAGAGAGTGATAAATGTCTGTCCATAGTTTTCTCCAAAAAGTCTGATAGATATTAAGAGGGATGTTGGGTCGGTTTTCCAAACAGATACCCTTGAGCATAGTGGAATTTCATTTTTTTAATAATGGCGTTCATTTCTTCGGTCTCAATACCTTCAGCCACCAGTTTATGACCGGTTTCATTAATCATATTGGCCAGGTGATTAATAATACTATACTGTTTTTTATCGCTGAGTTGCTGAATGAGGGAAATATCAAATTTAACAATATCAACCGGCATGGAAGACAGGTAGCTAATAGATGAATAACCGCTGCCGAAATCATCCAGCGCTATGGCAAACCCCAGTTCTTTAAGTGCATGTATATGTTTACTGGCCTGAATAATATTAGTGATCAGGGTGGTTTCTGTTATTTCCAGCACAATTTTATAT
>JALSUJ010000415.1 GCA_027071355.1 Gammaproteobacteria bacterium
TAATTGTAGTGACGAATTTATTCGTCTATTTATGGATGCGCACTAATTAAAATAATAATAGCTGAAAATTGATTTGTTTTATAAAAACTGGTTGATATCAACTTCATCAATTTGTTCCGTTTTTAAATATTGCTGAGCATACTGTTTATAGATGCCGGAGCTTAAAAATAATTTGAATAATTCCCCATCTATATGCTGATCTTTTACCATAAAACTCATAATTCGAATCGCTTCGGATAAGGTTTTACCTTTTTTGTATGGTCGGTCTACAGCGGTCAGTGCTTCAAAGATATCGGCAATGGCCATCATTCGGGCAACCGGACTCATTTGATCTTTCTTTAAGCCTTTTGGATAACCGCTGCCATCCATTTTTTCGTGATGACCTCCGGCTATTTCTGTTACCTGGTTTAAATGCCTGGGGAAGGGTAATTGAGAAAGCATAATAATGGTCTGTACAATATGCTCATTAATTTTAAAACGTTCTTCTTCCGATAAGGTACCTTTTTCAACGCAGAGATTATAAAGTTCACCCCGGTTATACAGGAGTTCAGGTACTTTCATTTTAAAACCCCAGGGATTATCTGCACTGGTAAAGGCTGCCGGCTTACGTGGGAATAGATGAACTTTCTTATCTCCAAGCAGGGTTTCTGATACCGGTAAGGTTTCTCTATCAACCTTACCTTTACGAATTTTTTCATCTTCAGAAATGCCGATATTATTACTAAAATGTCTTAACCAGGTTATTTTAGCCAGTTCTTTCAGGCGTTGAATTTTATCTTCTGCCATAAACTCACCGCCTTCATTACACTGGGCTATAAACGTAAAGTCATTTTGCAGTTTATCAGTTTCCTGAGCTAGTATCTGTTCAAGTTGATGTTTTAACTGTTCATTCTCTTTCTTATCTGCACTGGATTGCTCTGCCAGGTTTTTCCAGAAGCGGATTTGGGCATCCCGATATAATACTTCAAAACGCATCCTGATCTCATGAATACGATCGTAAATGGTTTCCAGTTTAGTCGCTTTGTCGACGACAAATTCAGGCGTAGTGACTTTGCCGCAGTCATGTAACCAGGAAGCAATATGAATGGCTTCCCATTCATTTTCAGCAATATTAAAGTCCTTATAAGGACCTTCTCGGGTGTCATTAGCGGCCTTAGCCAGCATTTTAGTAATTACCGGAACTCGGGCACAATGTCCGCCGGTATAAGGACTTTTTGCATCAATTGCACTAGCAATTAATTTAACAAAGGCTTCAAATAGATCTTTTTGTGCCTGAATTAATGAACGGGTTTCCAGAGTAATGGCTGCGCTGGATGAAATAGCGGTAATAAACTCCAGCAGACCCTGTTCAATTTTATTACGGGTTATAAGCAGCATTGCACCCACCAGTTCATGTTTACGATTAAACAGCGGCAGCGCAATACTATTATCCTGTTCGGTATTAGTGATCAGAATATTCAGACCCTTATCAGAAAGTTCCTGTCCTGTTAGTTGATCAATGACTGGTTTTTCAGATTCAATTGCTCTGGAAACAATATCTGGATATCCACTACCACTGAGCTGTGTTTTGTCAATAATGGTTTTATTGCTCAGGTTTTTTAATGCGGCAAGAGTAAGATGATTTTGCTGGTCTATCAGGTATAGGGCACCGGACTCTGCTTTTGCAGCACTCAGGGTTTCATTCAAAAGAATGGGTAATAAATGTTCAAAATTATCTTCAGAGGCAATAATCATATTAATATCAAGAAAACGACGGATAGTTGATTTCATATCGGACATGGAATGATTAAGGTTTTCAACTTCGCTAATACTGCAGGGTAAAATCCCGTACTCATTAAAATCGAAGTTCTTTATGGCATTCGTTTCTCTGGCAAGACGTTTAAGTGGATTTGAAATTCGTGAAGCCATATAAAAGGTAATGGGTAAAAAAATGATCAGAAAGATAGCGGTAATGCTAAATGCGGTATCTCTTATTAAACGAACCCGTTCAAATAATTCATTATGAGGAATAGCGATAAGTAAATAAAGTGGAGTACCTGATTGCATACGCAGCTTGATAACAATTGCAC
>JALSUJ010000416.1:0-4048 GCA_027071355.1 Gammaproteobacteria bacterium
CCCGTAGGGTGACTACGAATAAAACCAAAATAACCTGTAAATCCTGGTATCTCCAGCACTCTGATCATTCTCGCTACGATTCAACTGATTTATTTAGGATTATATGAGTATATTTGAAATAAAAATATTTTACAAAAATTTATTATTTTCGGCGTAAATTTTTAAAAAAAACACAAAACTTGAAATTTTAAGATAAATTACTTACACTTAGGTCACCTTCTTAAGTGGTTGCATGAGATAATAATAATAAAATGCATAAGTATTCTATTAATCACACCTTACAGACAGAACTTGGTAAGCTGCCATCTATACCCCATGCCCTGTTGAAATTACTAGAAAGCCTGTCTGATCCTGATGTCAACTTTACTCAAATTAGTCAGATAATTCAAAGTGATCCGGCATTAACAACACGCGTTATGTCAGTTGCAAAATCCGGTGCTTATTATCAATGGAATGAAAATAAGGATTTTCATCGTCTGGTCGTTGCTCTGGGTTTAAAAATGGTTAAAACCATTACTATTAATTCTGCTGTACAACAATTTTTCTCCCAGTTTAATATTGATAATAACGGCCTGTTAGCCAATTTCTGGAAAACCTCTCTGACCGCAGCCTGCATTGCCAGAAACCTTGCTCACCTGACCGGATACCCCAGTACAGATGAAGCCTATATTGCCGGCTTATTACATAAAATGGGTGAGCTGGTCTGTTTAACCCATAATATCGAAGACTATATTGAATGTAACAGGGAACTGCAAAATAATCAGCAAAACGAAACACTGGCTGAACTTGAAAGTCAACGCACTGCTATGGAAAAGGACTTTATTGGTGCCAACATCCCGGAAATTGGTGCCTGGATTGTAGAGCAATATGACAGGAAAACCTTTCTCAGTGATGCCATTTTATATCAGCGTGAGCCCGCAGCTCAACTTGCAGGCACTCCGCATCTGGTACAAATTATAAATGTAACCCATAAGCTGGCAGAACCTTTTGCCAATAAAGACAGTGTTTTTGATGAAGTCTCTGAATTATTTGATTTAAATCATGCAGTCATAGAAGAGCTGGTTGAAAAAAGCCTGGTTGAAGTCAAAACTGCCGCTAAAGGTATGGACATTGACTTAGATACTGACAATAGTATTTCATCTAATAATGAAGCCGTCCAGATTAAACTGGCAGAAAATGTCCGTACTATTGCCCTGTCCAGTTCATTACAGGATATGAGCGATTATCATTCAGAAAAAGAACTGATTGAACGGGTTTTTCAAAACCTTAAAATATTATTTGGCCTGTCTAATTGTCTATTTCTGGCTTATGATGAACAATCACAGACTCTGACAGGACGATATGGTACCAATATTGAGAATGAATTATTAATCCAGTTAAGTGTTCCTCTTAGCGCCAGCCTTACTTTGCCCGTTCAATCTCTACTCAAGGGCATACCTCTGTTTTCTCATGAAGAGGAAGATAATATTCAAAAAACCGTGCTGGACAGACAACTGCAACAGCTGCTCAATAGTCAGGAAATTCTATGTATTCCGCTTCAGGAGGCCTTATTTGACAAAACGTCTCTTAGCCAGGAAAAATATGGTGTATTAATTGCCGGGATCTCTGACAAGGACCTGTCTGCAGTAAAACGGGAAAAAGCACTATTATATGAATTTTCCCGTTCTACCTCAGAAGTTATTGCTCGCGATAAAAAAATCACCCACAATATAAAATCTGTACTTGAAGATGAACAGTCTCAGCAATCCATGGCGATCCGAAAACTAATACATGAAGCCAATAATCCTCTGGGAGTGATCCGCAATTATCTGCAAATCTTAGCTCATAAACTGGAAGATTCCAGGGATGAAAAATTACAGGGACAGCTGGAAATTTTAATGTCAGAAGTGGAACGCGTTGGCAATATCATGTTGAAAATAAAACAGCTGCCTGAACAATTATCCAGCCAGAGCAATCAGGTTAATATTAATGAATTAATTAATAATATTATTTCAATTTTTCAAAACTCACTATTTCTTAAAACAGGTATTAAGGCACACTTAAATCTGGATGATTCCATTCCATTAATCACCAGTAATGCCAATAGTTTAAAACAGATCTTAACCAATTTACTAAAAAATGCTGTTGAAGCCATGCCTGATGGTGGTGAAATTCAAATTACCACCCGCGATCTGGTTAACTATAATGGCAATCAGTTTATTGAATTAAGCATTATTGACAATGGCCCCGGTATTTCCGAAGCCATTATGAGAAATCTTTTTAAACCTGTTCAAAGTACCAAGTCCAGAGAACATTCCGGACTTGGATTAAGTATTATCAAAAACCTTGTCAATGATTTGGGGGGAACCATTCAGGCAAGTAACCACTTCAATGGAAATTTATCACCCGAAGTAGGCCAGCAAAATAAAACCGGCGCAGAATTTATTATTCTACTCCCCAGAAAACTGAGTCAGCCATCTGAATAATTCCGATGTGCGGGCACAAAGGTTGTATGATATGAACGAAAAAAATCTCAATATAGAAAAATTTTACAGTTCCAGCCTTTATAAAAAAATGAACTTAAATGCTGAACCAGAAGTAAATTCAGTTAGAATTCTGGTGGCTGATGATGAAGAGTTAATGCGTGATAGCGTTAAGGAATTATTATCATTATATGAATTAAACTGCATTCTGGCCTGTAATGGACGGGAAGCCCTGGATATTATAGCTGAACAGCCTGTTGATATTTTATTGCTGGATCTATTAATGCCTGAAGTGGATGGTTTTCAGGTAATGAAGGAAGTTAATAAAAATTATCCGGATATCGATATTATTGTCACCAGTGGTGAAGCCACCTTTAAAAATGCCACTCTTGCCATGCGCCATGGTGTTAAAGATTTTTTACACAAGCCTTACATCCCCAGTGAATTAATAAAAGTTATTAATAATCTAATAGAAAAACGCGAATTAAAACGCAAACTGGATGAAATGTATAGCTATATAAAAACATCCGAGCAGCATTATCGTTTTTTTGTTAATAACTCTCCGGATATTATATATATGCTGGATCAACATGGTTACTTTAGTTTTGTTAATGAACGCATAACCGAACTACTAGGTTATAAGCAAAATGAGTATATCGGCCATCATTATTCAGAATTTATTCATAAAGAAGATATAGAAAAGGCAAATTTTGCATTTAGTACCCTCTCAGGCAACCAGGGAATTACTCAAAAAGTAGAATTCCGGATACTACCCAAATATCCCAGGGCTGATGCTCTGTGTTTTGAATCGCGCTCTATTCTTGTTCCTGTAAATTCTTCTGATTTTTCTGAAACTATCCCTGACAATAATATGTTTGGTGTTTATGGTGTGGCCAGAGATGTAACAGAACAAAAACGTTCGGATGAGATGATTTATTTTCAGCTTTATCATGATGCACTCACAGAACTCCCCAACCGTATTTTATTTAAAGACCGAATCAATTTTGCCATTTCTCAGGCTAATCGAAACCAGAAAAAACTGGCTGTTATGTTCCTTGATATGGATCGCTTTAAAATAGTTAATGATTCCCTGGGACATCTGGCAGGAGATAAATTATTACAGGAAATCGCCAGACGACTCAAACAATGTATTCGAGACAGCGACACTCTGGCTCGGGTAGGCGGAGATGAATTCAACCTGATGCTCGCGGATATTAAATCCAGAACTGATGTACTTAATCTGGTTAACAAAATGAGCCGGGTGCTTGAAGAGCCTTTTATTATTGAGGGTAATGAAGTTTATGTCACCTTCAGTATTGGTACTGCCATCTATCCCGAAGATGGTAAAAATAGTGAAACTTTAATTAAACATGCCGATATGGCCATGTATAATATTAAAGGCAAAGGCAAAAATGGTCATGAATTTTTTTCTGATAACATTAAAGACTTATTTCAGCAGCATCTGTCAATAGAAAATGGTATTAGAAAAGCTCTGCAGGATAACCAGTTTGAAGTCTATTTTCAGCCACAATATAATGTAGCATCAGAAAAAATATCCGGTGTAGAAGCACTAATCCGCTGGAATC
>JALSUJ010000416.1:4058-7187 GCA_027071355.1 Gammaproteobacteria bacterium
CTCCTAATGATTTTATTCCACTGGCTGAAGAAACCGGATTAATTAATACTATTGGCGAATGGATGCTGGATAGTTCCTGTCGGATTTTACAGGACTGGATACAAAGTCATCCCGCTTTTCTGAATTTAAAACTAGCCGTCAATATATCTGCCTCGCAAATAGAAACCGACAATTTCTGTGCCTTTATTTTAGAAACGCTGGAAAAATACGAGCTCCGCCCGGAACAACTGGAACTTGAAATCACCGAGAATGTCTTAATGCAGGATATGGAGCTGGTGGTCAGCAAATTAAACAGACTAACCCGACATGGTATACACATTGCTGTTGATGATTTTGGTATGGGCTATTCATCATTAAGCTATTTGCAAACCCTGCCATTAACCAATCTTAAAATTGATCGTTCTTTTATCTCAACCATACAATCAGTTGGTGATAAAAATTCTATTGTTTCAGCCATTGTCGCCATGGCCAAAGAACTGGGTCTGCATATCGTTGCCGAAGGCGTGGAAAACCAGGTGCAGATGGACTACGTAAGAGACATTGGCTGCCCTACTGTACAGGGGTTCTGGTATGCTCACCCGATGCCGACAGCAAAATTAAAGCTGATTGCATTACAGCAATATAATACTGCACAATCAGCCTGAATAATTATTAAGCACTATCCAGAGGAGTTAATTAGTGTGCATCCATAAATAGACGAATAAATTCGTCACTACAATTATTACTCTTATAAGTTATTGATAAATTTAGCTCTATCTGTGTAGTGACGAATTTATTCGTCTAAGAATGTCAATTAACGGATGCACACTAATTAATAGGTAAAATCTCGTAATCAGGTAATTTAAAACGTGAGTCCGGCACCTGTTTCTGAGAATAATTAATTAATACTCTGGAATAGCTGACAGCCGCCGGAGTTGTCGTTTTGCTGTCATCCTGAAGCATAGCTTTTTCCATAACCGGAAAGCCTTTTTGTAAATAACGTTTGGGATAAAAGGTGTGCCTGGACAAATCACAGCCTTCCTGTAAATCACCGGGGATCACCCTGAGTGTTTCCGCCTGCTGCCCGGCCAGTACCTGTTTAAAATCCTGCATGGCAATGACAGCATCTGGCATTAGACCCGGGACAGAAATCATTTCATAGCAGAGTTTTTTATTAACAAAAAACTGGTGATGCCGGGAGGCTTTACCGGCAATGAGAGGCGCATTTTTATCCATAGGCAGTTCTTTTTCACTAAGCTTTAAATCAATAGGAGATGGAATGGTGACAGCTTTATTATTAATTTGAATAGTCTGTTTATTATCTGCACTGACACTATAAATTATCTTCTTCTGCCGATCGAACAGGACAAAATCCTTTCCTTCCTGAGTATCATCAATGCGTAAAAAATCTTTGCTAATGGTCATTTTAACCGGATATTTACCACTGCCCTGTTCATATTCTGAAAAATTTATAATGGTGGCATTTGTCTGTGGCTCAAGCACTGTCTGACTATAAGCAGAGGGTACTAAAGTCAGCCATCCTGCCAGAACCATTGAATATTTTAAGCATTGTTTAGCCATTGTCTGAGATGCCTTTTATTGCTGTTTGCTGTTCGTTTAACGGTATTGTTTTGCTGTTATTACCGCCGGTTTTTCTATAACTGGGCCAGTAACGATCTACAATCATAATGCGCTGCTGTTCCAGCCAGAGTTTCTGCTGTTCATCATATTCCAGCCGGGCAATAAACAGACTGCGTTTGGTCCCATGAAAATGGATTTTAATTTTGTAATCCATTTCTTTAAAGCTATAAAGCTCATTACCTGTTGAGACATAAACCTGTGGTACCAGCCAGTTGAGTTTATCCATAATAACCCAGCGGCCAAGCTGCCCCGGATCGGATAGATACCAATTATCCTGTGTCGCCCAGAGGCCTGTTTCACAATCGGGATTAATATCGTTCTGCTCATGAGCATTCAGTTCTCCCTCACCGGTAACAGGAAAAAAAATCATCCCCTTTATCAGACCCTGTGGCTGACAAATAATTTCATCACTGGGCAGATATTTATTCAGTTCGGCTAATTGTGCCAACGTCTGCCGGGCATCTTCCGTGCCTGATAAAGGCAGCTGTTTTTTAAACAGATGCATTAACTTGCGCTCATACCAGTCCTGACCATTGGGACCTGTCAGACGTTCATAACCAAACTCATCGGGTTTAAGTAAATAAAATTTAACGGCAATTTCCAGATGCCATAACTGTTTTTGTTTATCCAGATAAACAAAATCCAGTTCCCCACGTGTTTGTTTAACCGGGTCATTGATCTGAATATGAGATGCATAAGTGACAATCTCACCCTGTTGTTTCAATAATTCCAGAATAAACGCCCAGTAAGCTTCAAAACGAATACCCAGACGCCAGGAGTGATATTGTTTCAGCCACTGGATTAAAGGTTCTGGATTGCTGTCCAGCTGTTGCAGAGGTGTTTTTATGCGCTGGTAAATTTGTGTACACCATTGAGAGGAAACGCTGGCAGGATATTCATCGGAACAAACGGACAGGGATGGACTGATTAATGACCAGACCAGAGCCCTGACTTGCGCTGTTTTATAAATCTGATATTGAAAAACTTCAGACAAGCCGGCCTAAACCCCGCTGCAGATCATGTTTAATATCATCAATGGATTCCAGACCCACAGCAATCCTTAATAAGCCGTCTGTAATACCAGCCTGCAGGCGATCAGCTTCTGGCACCCGTCCATGAGTGGTTGTCGCCGGATGGGTAATAGTGGATTTTACATCTCCCAGATTGGCTGTAATAGACAGTAAACGAGTACTGTCAACAACCTGCCAGGCAGCGTCCCGACTGCTGTTTTTTAATTCAAAAGACAATAAGCCGCCAGAGGCAGACTGTTGCCGGGCTGCCAGTTCATAACCGGGATGCGTCTTAAGTCCCGGGTAATGAACTTTTGCCACCGCAGGATGTTCAGCTAACCATAAGGCCAGTGCCAGAGCGTTATCACAATGGGCTTTCATTCTGATATTTAAGGTTTCCAGGCCTTTTAAAAATATCCAGGCATTAAAAGGACTCATGGTCGGTCCGGTGGTGCGCAGGACACTATAGACTTCCTCGCCCACCAGGGTTTTATTACCC
>JALSUJ010000417.1 GCA_027071355.1 Gammaproteobacteria bacterium
TTATTGTAACTACTCCGTATAAATTAGAGTAGAGGAAGGTAGAGTGAATGGCTGCAGGTACTGGATTTACAGGGTTTTGAAAACATGGATGTTTTCACAAAGCGATACATGGACGTACTTGAGCGCCCCTGGAAATTCAGTACCTGTAGACAGTCACGCTCAGGTACTGAATAAATGGAATGGTTCGCCCCACTCTCTAACGGCATCATAAAAAATGTGCCAAAATTATATTTTTAAACAAAGTAGAGAGGCGAACCACATGAGCGATTATAACGTAAAACGCGAAATAGAAATATTGGCTATCGATCTGGCTAAAAGTAGTTTTTATATTTATGGTGCCAATGATAAAGGGCAGAAGGTTTTAACAAAGAAAATGACCAGAAATCAATTATCAGGTTTTGTGGCCAAATTACCACTCTGTTTAATAGCGATGGAAGCCTGCGGCAGTGCCCACTATTGGGCGCGAAAGTTTCAGGATTATGGTCATGAGGTCAGGCTTATAGCACCTCAGTTTGTTAAACCCTTTGTTAAATCCAATAAAAATGACAGTCTGGATGCTGAAGCCATTTGCGAAGCGGTTCAACGACCCAATATGCGTTTTGTTTCGATAAAGACAGAGGAACAATTGGTGGATCAGTCCATTCACCGGGTGCGCAGTCAATTAGTAAAGAGCCGTACAGCCCAGGTTAATCAGATCCGAGGCTTACTTCTGGAGCATGGCATTACCATAGGTCGGGGAAGAGCAAATGTGAACAAAAAACTGGTGCGGCTGCTGGACGAAGGCGATAGTAGCCAGCATATACCTGAGAGTATGAAAGAATTGATCAGCGGCTTACAAGCTCACCTGAACTATCTGGATGAACAAATAGCTGAGTATGAAAACATGATAAAAGCACGAGCCTGCCAAGACGACAGAGCCGTACTATTACAAACGATACCAGGTTTTGGCCCTATCACTGCTACCGCCTTTATGTCCCATATTGGCCATATTGCCAGTTTTAAAAATGGCCGTGAACTGGCTGCATTTCTTGGTCTGGTACCTCGTCAGCATTCTACCGGAGGGAAGTCAACGCTGTTAGGAATAAGCAAGCGTGGTGATGTATATTTACGAACACTGTTAATTCATGGTGCCCGTTCAAGGTTGCGTACTATAGCGGGAAAAAAAGACCCGGTGAGTCTCTGGTTAAGTCGTTTGATCAGTCGAAGAGGACACAATATTGCAGCGGTGGCATTAGCAAACAAAATGGCCAGAACGGCCTTTGCCCTGTTAAATACAGGAGAAATTTATAATGATAATCCTGTTTGTAGTGAGTGCTGAGAGGTGAAGATAAACATGATATCAGGAAACATGAAAGGCTATCCCCTTATACGGGCAGGATACCTTCCGCTACAGTCTTGTCAAGGAGCTTCCTTCGCAAGCTCAGGACTCCTCCTGGACAAGGCTTTCGCTACAGGTAGTGTTCCGCCAACGGGGAAAGCCTTATTAACTCAGTGAACTGAGCATTTTTAAATAAAAGACGCCTTAACAAAGAGTTTTTTAGAAAAACTGTAATATAAACGGTTTTTTACCCAGGTTGCGAAGAGATAATCATTGTAATGGCATGGTAGGTAAGTCCTGTATTCAGAATAAACTGGTTGTAACTAAGGCATTCATTTGAATAGACCGCTGAATAGATTAGTTTCTGAATACGCGTATTTCCATTAGGGCCCGGAGCCTTTTTATTCTCCACTTAGAGGCCGGATATAAGACTGCAACTTTATCCTTCATGAGTACGATGGTATCACTTGCAAACGTGGGGCGAACCATATAAGTTACCGATTATGTTTATTTATTGACCGCTATATTTCCTTTTAGTGTTCTTCTGTCTATATTTTTTACAATTATTGTAAGCATTTAAAATGCGGTTTTTTACTGAACATACTTAATCCTAGAAAAATCAGTTGCCACCGACTGCAACAGCCTTATGCACTGAATCTAAAGGATTTTCCAGAACATTTTGACTTCACCCGTACGGTGAGTACGAATAAAGCCCAAATAACCTGTAAAACCCTTT
>JALSUJ010000418.1 GCA_027071355.1 Gammaproteobacteria bacterium
TCCTCACACCTGCCTTTATATCAATATCTTGGCGGCGCAGGTGCAAAAAGATTAACCGTCCCCTGTATGAATATTGTTAATGGGGGTGAACATTCTGATAATAATGTCGATATTCAGGAATTTATGGCAGTTCCAATTGGTGCACCAACCTTTCGTGAAGGTCTGCGTTATGTGGCAGAAACCTTTCATGTACTGAAAAAAATATTAAATGATCGGGGACTGGCTACCAGTGTCGGAGATGAAGGTGGATTTGCACCGAATGTAGATAGTAATGAAGATGCATTAGAGACTATTGTCCAGGCAATAGAACAGGCAGGCTATACGCCGGGAAAAGATATTGCTATTGCTCTGGACAGTGCCGCTAACTCTTTTGCTGTAGACATGAACGGTTCTTATGATCTGAAATGGTCAGGCGCAGGTAAAATGCAAAGCAGTGATCTTATTTCAATGGCTAAAGACTGGGTGCAAAAATACCCCATTGTTCTCTGGGAAGATCCTCTGGCAGAAGGGGACTGGGATGGCTTTAAACAGTTTACTCAGGAACTGGGTAATCAGATTGAAGTGGTGGGTGATGATATTTTTGTTACCAATACCCAGTACATTCGTCAAGGTATTGAGCAGGGTACGGCCAATTCCGCACTGATAAAATTGAATCAGATAGGTACGGTATCAGAATCTATTGAAGCCGTCAGAATGTGTCGGGATGCCGGTTGGCGCTATTTTATTTCACATCGTTCCGGTGAAACTGCAGATACTTTCCTGGCTGACTTTGCCGTTGCCATGGATGGCGGGCATTTAAAATCCGGTTCGGCCTGTCGTAGTGAGCGTATTGCAAAATACAATCGCCTGCTGGAAATTGAACAGCAACTGGGTGATTCAGCGCTGTATTACTGGAAGTAATAAACTCAGAAAAACCACCGTGATCCGGGAGCATAGGTGCAAGATGCCCGTGCTCTAAGGTTATATTGAATAGCTGATCATGTTAGTTTGTTGCCCAGCTATCGGGTTTTTCCAGCAACTGTGAAAAATACTCCAGAAAACGGGCCGCATCGGCACCATAGACGACTCGGTGATCACAGCTTAAAGTAAATACCGCATGCTCTTCCTGTATTGCGCCAACGGCAAGAATTGCTGCTGCACCTGGAGGAACAATCGCTTCAAACTGAGTGACAACCTGAAACATCCCCAGATTAGACAGATAAATCGTCGCACCTTTATAATCACTGGCACTAATTCGTCGAGCTTTTATTTTAGCCTTGAGGGTATTCCAGTCATTACTGAGACTGCTAATGGATTGTTTAACTACATTACGTAATACCGGCGTTAGTAGAGAGCCGGGAATGTCCATGGCAATACCCACATCTACCTGTTTACGTTGTGCCAGCGCCATAGGCGTATAAGCCGCATTAAATTGCGGGTATTTTTTAACACTCAGTGCCAGTGCTCTGGCTAATAACAGGGTCAGGGATAAATGTTGTTCGTTAGCGGTATGCAACAACTTATCCATTGGCAGTCGGGCACTTACTCTGAAGGTGGGCGTTCCCAGTGTTGCAGTCATATTATCGGCTATGGCACGATGGGTCGGGGTAAATAATTTATAGTGCCACTGCGGTCCATAATCCAGCTCAACGGGTTTGGCCTGCAGGGCGGCGGCAATGACCTGTGGACTACGAATGGTTCCATCTGCAGCGGGTCGAATTGTGCTGGGATCCAGGTCTAATTCCTGAGCCAGTCCCCGGGCATAGGGAGATATTTTTAACCCTTTTAAATGTTTCTTTGATGGATCTGTGTGATTGACCGTTGTGGATGGAATAGCAGTCGACACCGGGCTCTGTTCTGGCTGGACTGGTGTTTCAGGTTTATCTTTAGTTAATACACTATTTTTCGGTTTATCCTTAGTCTGAATCACTGGTGTTGATGTTTCAGGTGAGCTGGTGGAAGGCGGATCAATATTATGTGCGCTACTGGATGGGGCGGGTGAATCTGCAATATAAGCGATGACCTCTCCAACAGGAATGTCCTGACCGGTTGCAGCTAATGGACCGTCCAGAAAGCCGTCTTTAAACGCTTCAACTTCCATTATCGCTTTGTCCGATTCAACTTCGGCCACAGCTTCACCTTTTTTAACCGGATCACCGGGCTGTTTTAACCACTCACTGAGTTGACCGGTTTGCATAGTATCTGAAAGAACTGGTAATGTTAACGCTTCACGTGGCATAGTTATTCTCCGCTCTGAACAAGCTGTTTTACGGCATTAATAATACTGGATACAGTTGGAATAGTGGCTGCTTCCAGGGTTCCATTGTAAGGCGTAGGGAGATCCAGTCCGGTATGTCGCTGCACTGGTGCATCCAGCTCAAAAAAACAGCGTTCACTTAATGTGGCCGCAATTTCAGCACCGGCACCGGCAAAGCCGCAGTCTTCTTCTACAATTAACAGGTGATGAGTTTTACTGACCGAATCAATACAGGTTTGCCAGTCAATGGGACTCAGACTGCGCAGATCAATTACTTCTATGTCTATCCCATCTTCAGCCAGTCGTTCAGCCGCCTGTTGTGCCAACAGTACAGACCGTGAATAACTGATCAGCGTCAGGGCATCACCTTCTTTGCGTATCAGTGCTCGATGCATTGGAACAGGGTCAAGGTTGGTATCAAGTGAACCTTTGCTGAAATACAGCAGTTCATGTTCCAGAACAATGACCGGTTCGTTACTTTGAATGGCCTGACGTAACTGCCACCAGGCATCCTGTGGTGTAGAAGGTACCGCAATACGAAGTCCGGGTACATTCATAAGAGTATGTTCCAGTCGTTGTGAATGTTGTGCCGCCAGTTGTTTGGCCACACCTCCGGGGACTCTTATGACCAGCGGCATGGGAAACTGCCCACCGGACATAAAGGGGATCTTGGTAGCCATATTGATAATGGCATCTAAAGCCAGCAGGGCAAAGTTAATGGTCATGATTTCTATCACCGGACGCATACCTACCATGGCAGCACCCACACCTAAACCGGTAAAACCACCCTCTGAAATAGGGGTATCCCGAACCCGCCATTCTCCGTATTTTGCATACAGACCTTCCGTAACCCGATAACTGCCGCCGTATAAACCGACATCCTCACCCATGGTAAAGATACTATTATCAGCAGCCATTTCTATATCCATGGCTTTATTCATTGCCTGCCAGAGCATAACTTCATTGGCCATCAGATTAATACCTCCTGTCCACGATTGCAATTAAGTGCTGAAAAGGCTTCTTCCATGCTTGGCTCAGGGCTTTGCAGTGCATATTGAACGGCCTGTTCAACGCTGTCAGCGACCTGTTGTTTCATGCGTAGAAATTCTTCTGGGCTGATTAAGTCTGCTTGATGCATATGTTCGCTCAGGTGCTCAATATTGTCTTTGCCTATGGCACTGATTTGTTCGGCACTGGGATATTCAGGCAGACTTTCCTGTAACATGACGGTAACGGGATCTTCGTCTTTAAAGGCCTGAACCTCAACTTTGGGGCGGTAACTACCCGGATCGGCCATAGAATGTCCCCGTAAGCGATAGGTTTCGATTTCAAGAAATTGCGGACCGGTCCCTTCCCGAATGCGCAATAATGCCGACTGGGTGGCTTTATAAACCTCAATGACGTCCATACCGTTTACCTGTTCTGCGGGTATTTTATAAGCGCAGGCACGTTTATAAACCTCTGTGACTTTTGAGTGGCGATGGATTTCTGTGCCAATCTGGTAGCGGTTATTTTCACACACAAACAAAATTGGCAGATTCCACAGGGCCGCCATATTCAGGGATTCATGAAAGGTACCCTGATTGACGGCACCATCACCAAAAAAACAGATCACCGCTTCAGGCAACTCACGCATGGCAATGGCATATGCAATACCCGTTGATACCGGATAGGTTTCGCCTACAATGCCATAGCCACCCATAAAGCGTCGCTGTTTATCAAATAGATGCATAGAGCCGCCTAAACCTCCACTGCAGCCGTCTTTACGACCAAACAGTTCGGCCATAATCTTACCCGGTGGAACTCCCCGCACCAGCGCGTGAACATGTTCTCGATAAGTGCTGACAATATAGTCGCCTGGTTCCGCCGCGTGTAATACTCCCACTGCGACAGCTTCTTCTCCGGGATAAAGATGTAAAAAACCGGCAATATTACCCTGCGTATATTCATAGGCAGCTTGTTCTTCAAAAGCTCGTGCCAGCAACATATCCTTAAGCATGGATTTTAAAACACTGCGTTCCATAATGACTGTCCTGATAAAACTGCTAATAAAAGAGTTAGTTAAAATGACGAGCTAATGAGCGGGCCAGTTTAACGGTATTGGTTGAATGAGTAATGGAATCACAACTCCAGATATTTGTGATCCCGGCCTGTTTAAGCTGGGTCATAGAATTTTCAACAAACAGGGCATGTGTGACCAGCACGGAAATGGAAGCCGGTTGATAGTCTGCCAGCGATCTGGCTGCCTCAAGTAAGGTTTTACCAGTACTGGCAACATCATCTACCAGCACTATATTACGTCCCTGATAGGGCGCTTCCGGTACCGTTACTTTAACTTCTCTGTCGCCCAGCCGCTGTTTGCTGGCCACGCCGTAATCCATCTGGTAATGGGTGGCAATATCAGCAACCCATTGTTCGGATTCACCATCCGGTCCTAATAAATAGGGGTGTTCAATATGCTGTTCAATAAAATGCGCCATAGCATCGGTAACCGTGATATTAATAGCCTGCGGAACAGGAATTGCTTCAGACAGTTTATGAATTCGATGCAGATGGGCATCAACAGTTAAAACCTTATCAAAATAGCCTGCCAATAAGGTACCAATCACCTGCTGACTGATGACTTCACCTTTATGGAACGCCTTATCCTGCCGCATATAACACAAATAGGGAGCCACCAGTGAGATATGTTTTGCACCCATATCTCTGACGCCGGATGCCGCAAGAATAAGCTCAATTAATTTCTCATTAGGTCGGTCCAGGCTGTAAAAAAGGATCACCTGTTCTACCATCAGCTCAGGTAATTGAACTTTACTTTCACCATCCGGGAAATGATGAATAGTAAGGGTATGATAAGGCACATCTAAAGCCTCGGCAAATTGTCGAGCCTGTATTTCATAGGCTGGAAAACCAATGACCATTGTCTGTGATTGATTGCTACGGGTATTCATTTTTGACTCTCAATGGCGTAACCGGAATTTTTAAGGGCTGAAGATTTAGCAAATTGAAAATCTGCATGAAACTCCGCATAAATTGTGTACAATAGCTCGCCTTCTGAAACTGAGGCATTCTGTTTTTTATGTAAATCAATACCGGCGATCTTATCCATAGGAGCGCCTGCCAGTCGTGCGATATGAGCAATTTGTAAGTTATTAATTTCTTTGACATACCCCTTAATGGGAGAATTAACTTCATATTTAAATTTGGCTGGCTCATCAGAAACACTGTTCACGCCCTGAAGCTGCATAATCTCCTGCATTTTTTTCAGAGCGCGACCGGATTCAAGCAGATCACGGGCAAGATGATAACCCTGTCCTCCTCGAACATCCGGATCAAATTCCAGAATTCGACCCGCCATCTGCAGGGACTTTTCTTTTAAATCGACCGGTGCCTGCGGTTCATTATTTAACACCTGCATAACATCACGAGCCTCAAGTGCCGGGCCAATTCCATTACCAATGGGTTGATGGCCGTCAGTAATAATAACTTCAATATCTAAATTAGTTCGATCGCCGATGTATTCAAATAATTTACGCAGTTTCAGAGCTTCAGTTTGAGTATGAACTTTGGCTGTCGGGCCTACTGGAATATCAATCAGCAGATGTGTAGAACCGGCGGCAATCTTTTTGGATAATATAGAGGCTATCATCTGTCCCCTGGAATCCAGTGCCAGTGGTCGTTCCACCGAAATTAAAATATCATCCACGGGGGCCAGGTTGGCAGTTCCGCCCCAGGCAATAAAGCCGCGCTGCTGTTGTGCAATTGAACGTAATTCATCAGGTTCCAGATTTACTTTTGCCAGCACCTCCATAGTATCGGCCGTGCCGGAAGGGGAGGTAATTGCACGACTGGATGTCTTGGGCATTAACATGCCGTGTGCTGTGACTATAGGGACAATTAACATGGTGGTGCGGTTTCCGGGAATTCCACCAATACAATGTTTATCGACGACCATCGGTTCACCCCAATTGAGGGTTTTACCCGTGTCAACCATTGCCTGGGTTAAATACAACATTTCATTTCGTTCCAGGCCGCCTTCGGCACAACCCACAAGAAAAGCAGAAATCTCAATTTTAGAATAACGGTTATGGACTATATCCTGACAGATATGCAGAAAATCTTTAGGCCCCAGGCAATCACCGGCAATTTTTGCATGCACCAGTTGTATTGATGTTGGAGGTGAAGCATGGTCTACAAAAACTGAGCAATTTTCAGTAGCACTGAACTGTAAAAATGTCTGTTCACTTAAGCCCAGTTCATTAATGGCGACAATGTTCTCATCATCAACAATATTTAGAACAGCAATAACGGGAGAGGTATTTACACCATCGCGGATTTCGATTTTATTAAGCGCCTGAAAACCTTCACTTCGATATAATGGGCAGTCGCGGTGTAAATAGGCAACATTCTCTTTATAAGTATCAATAGCCACTTTTCTAAGTTTTAAAGTTTTCATAGTGATCTCTTTGCGCAAGTTAAATTTTCAATTTTTTTAAAACATCTTCTTCAATTATTTCCAGTTCTGAGACAATTTGTTTTTCTATGGTTTTGTTATTAAACAAACGCAGTAAAAGTTCAAAAATAATGGCCAGCAGAAAGGCTCCGGGAATATAATAATAAATTCCGGGCATTGAGTTTGAGGTATAACTTATGGCAAATAAAGCGGCACCAGCAGAACCCGTGACTGCGGCAATAATCCAGAATAGCCGGGAACCGGTTTCATGTCTTTTTTTAATATGGCCGGCATGAGTAAAGCCCTGTATAAGTAACACGGCAATGGCTGCAATGGCCGCTATTTGAGCAAGATTTAAAAATAAAATTAAGGGTATGATAAGCAG
>JALSUJ010000419.1:0-4527 GCA_027071355.1 Gammaproteobacteria bacterium
TTGCTTTTGGAATATGACCCGCTGCATAGACATATTTTTTCTTGTAAGTAGTACCCAGGTAATAGTCTTCAGAACGTCCATCTATTAACTGGATATCCTTATTAATAGCGGATTTAACTTCATCAGAAGTAGCTCGAATATCTTCTCTTGGCTTACCTGCAACCCAGTTACCTTCACCAGGCTGGGATTTTTTACGACTAAGCGGCTTACCAGCGCTAGCCCATGCGGCAACTCCTCCATTAAGTATGGCAACATTATCATGTCCCCAGTACTTCATTTGCCAGTAAAGTCGTGTGGCAAATGTCATATTTTTAGAAGAAGAGCCTTTACTGGTGATCACAACGGCATCATCTTTATTAATACCGTGACTGCGCATCAGAGCTTCCATTTCAGCTTTAGCTGGTACCAGTTTTAGCAAATCATAACCGTCTACAGTTCGATTGACACGTACTTTTTTCCAGTCAAGAAGGGTGGCTCCAGGTATATGGCCTGCCACTTTAATAGCGGATCCTTTTTTAGCACCGCAGCCCTGCATACCTGCTATTTTTTTTCCTTTAGCTGCTTTTTTGGCTGCTTTTTTGGTAAAACTTTTTTTGTCATTACGAACATCAATAATAACGACTTCAGCTTTGTGTTTGTCCAGCCAGTCCACATCAACCAGAGGTCCTGGTACCTGAGCACTAAAGCTGGTATTAGCATAAAATATTAGTAATAACAGGCCTGCTTTTACTACGGATTGATATCTCATATAAATCTCCATTGGTGTATTTATGATAACGGTCAACGTATTGAACTTTTTAAATGGTCAATTTTGTTGATTAGAGAGCTCTCTACATTGCAATACATAGCAATTGGCATGCCATTCTCTGGAACACTATGGAATGAGGGTATGGTTTATGAAGGAATACTATGAGCATATAAGTAAAAGGGTGTTATACCGTTGCAAAATGCCAGAGTCTGGCAATTTACAATGCAAACAGGTAATTTAACAGGATGTTTGCTTTAATTTCCGGTGCAGGGTCGAGGCATCAATTCCAAGTCGACGCGCCGCTTCGGTTTTATTACCACCGGAACGATCCAGCATATGCTGGATCCAGTACTGTTCAACAAGCTGCAAGGAAGCATTGAGGCTCCAGGGATAGCGGGTGTTGGTTAGAATAATATTTTTATTAAGCTGTTGTAATTCTATAGGAAGGTGGTGCGTTTCAATGCGTGTACTTTCAGTCAGTACAATAGCCCGATGAATAATATTTTCAAGTTCTCGTATATTGCCCGGCCATTGATGTGTCTGTAATATCTGTAATGCTTCGTCAGAAATACCCTGTACAGAACGTCCGGTTTTACGGGCATAAAAGGCAATAAACTGTTCTGCTAATACTGGAATGTCATCAATACGTTCCCGAAGGGATGGTAAAGGTATTGGAAACACATTGAGACGATAATAAAGATCCTGTCTAAAAGTACCACCTTGAACCAGTTGTTCTAGATTCTGATTACTGGCAGCTATAAGACGAACGTTTACCTTAATGGTTTTATTGCCACCAACCCGTTGTAGCTGACCATGTTGAACAAACTCCAGGAGACGGGTCTGAATCGCCATGGAGGCACTATTTATTTCATCAAGAAATAATGTGCCGCCATCAGCAAGTTCCAGCAAACCCTGTTTGCGTTGACTGGCTCCCGTAAAAGCACCACGCTCATAACCAAACAACTCACTCTCAGCAACACTTTCTGCAACAGCACCACAATTAATGCTTAACCAGGGTTTGTTATCAGTATTGCTGCTGGTATGTATCCACTGTGCCAGTAGACTTTTTCCGGTACCCGTTTCTCCCGTCAGCAACACCGGGGTATCTAGACTGGATACCCGACTGGCCAGATCAAGGGCCGCTCTCATTGTCGAACTATTGGAGACCAGTTGAGTCGTTTTACCATCAGCCATATGAAAATGCTGTGTTAAAGCTTCAATACGACTATGTTGTGCCAGTTTATCGCTGATTTTTTTAAGGATAAGACGGATTTCATTATTATCAAACGGCTTACTGATGAGATCCAGTGCCCCTGCACGAAATGCCCGGATGACTGTAGGAACGGTAGCATATCCAGTAATCATAACCGACGGCAGTTGCGGAAACTGGGTGTTGACGTTCTCTAGAAAGTCAATACCTTCACCATCTGGTAACCGATGATCGGTAAATAAAATGTCTGGGACAGAATTTGATAAAAACTGATTGGCAGTGGCAATATCAGAAGCAATTTTTGGATTAAAGCCCATTTTTCTGGCCAGATTAGCTAACAGGGAAGCCATGGCCTGATCATCCTCAACAATTAACAACTCCCAGCTCATAAGGTGGACTCCAGTGCTTTCTGTAAGGTAATTTCAAAAGTAGTACCCTCATCACCGGTACTAAGCAGGGTTATTTCTCCACCCATATTTTTGGCTAGACTTCGGCATAAATTAAGTCCTAGTCCAGTTCCTTTACCAGCAGCTTTAGTGGTATTAAAGGCTTCAAACAATTTTTTGAGTACCGCTTCAGGAAGTCCGGGACCATCATCTGATATTTGTATAGCGATGTTTAATGGGTTATTTTTTATTGAAATATTAATATGCTCAGCACCCGCCTGTGCAGCATTGCTGAATAAATTAAAAATAATCTGTTCCAGTGAGGTCGGATCCGCATTAACTAGTGTTGTTTCTATGTGTTGAAGCTTTATGTCCTGTACCCCTCTATCTTGTAATACCGGCCTCATTAAAGACAGAGTTTTTTCGATATGAGTATTGAGATTAAAATGACTCAAATGTGTTTCCGGTGGTCTGACTGCTACCAGAAGATTTTTAACCACATCAGAACATACGGCAGCCTGTTCTTCAATAATAACCAGGTAAGAATCAATTTGATCATCTGCCAGTTCTTCCCGGGCCAGTTGAGTATAACCTCGAATATTGCCTAATGGGGTATTAAGAGAATGAGCTAAACCAGCGGCCATTTGACCAACCGAGGCAAGCTGCTGCTCTCTGCATAATCTTATTGCCGCAGAGCGAGCAAGCTGTTCAGCTTTGGTTCGTTCGTTAATATGTGTTTGTATCTCATTTCTCAGTTCCTGAAATGTAGACGCCAGCCGCTGCAGTTCTTCAGGCAGGGGTTTCAGGTCATTACTATCCTGGGCTGACAGAGGGCTGATAAGACGTGCAAGACGTTGTACTGGCCGTATCACACTACGTTCAAGTACATTGCGTTGTAACCAGAAAGCGGCAATAACCATAAGGGTGAGGGTAAGAAAACCAATTATTCCAATGGTATAAAGTTTACTCCGAGTGGGTGATATATCATAAGCCAGTTCAACATGACCAATAATGGAATGGCCTAAAAGCATCGGTACGCTTATCAATCTAAACTGGGATTGTTTACTATCAGGGCGTTGACCGGTTTGAGCGAGAACTTCATTGTCTGCACGATAGATATTAATAAATACAATATCACGATCCTGCCCCAGTTGTTTGGTATAACGTTCTAAAGTGGCATAATCATAAACCAGTACCGCATCAATACTAAACGTAGCCAATTGACGAGATAAGGCTATTGCACGTTCATGCTGAGATTGATAAAGCATTTCGCTGGCTCCCTTATACACAGCAAAACCAACCATCAGGCCGAATAACAACAGTCCGGTAGCTAATGTCATACCCAGACGATACGATAGTGACAGGGGGCGGTTCACCATTGTTCAGGGACCTCGGTTCGTGCCTCAATGGCACGAACAACCTTACGCGCTGACTGGTATAATGATAAATCCGGCTTAACGAAATAAATCCCATTACCCAGTGCTAAACCTGCCTTATTAAAATCAGAGGAAGGATTTAAGAGTGCATCGCTAATTTGTTTGACCAGCTTTATATCAAGCTGAGGCCTGGCCACTATTAAATGAGGGGGCAGGGGCGGTGAGGTTTTGATTATTTTAAGGCCGGGATCTCGATGTGCATATTTTTCTGCAACGCTCTGACGCAGGCCCCCGGCATCAAAATCACCATGCAGTACAGCCAGTGCAACCCGTTCATGGCTGCCAAGAAAAGCATAGTCACGTAAATCTTCAAAGCCAAAACCAGCAGCTGCTAACAGAGTCCGGGGAGCATAATGGCTGCTGAAAGAATGGGGAGCCCCAAAGGCAATACTCCGATTTTTTAATTGTGCCAATGAATAAATATCACTTCTTGAACTGACCACAATAACGCTGTGATATCCAACCTGACCATTGGTTATAGTGGACCCCAGAAATTGGACAACAGATTAAGATATAATATCTAATCAAATGGGGAAAAATGAAATGAGTACAAAAAGAAAATCATTTAGTGGTAAATTTAAAGCAAAAGTAGCAATTGAAGCTTTGAAAGGTCAAAAAACCGTAGCAGAAATAGCATCAGAATTTGAAGTACACACGACTCAGGTCAATAACTGGAAAAAACAGATGCTGGATGGTGCAGCCGATGTTTTTTCCAAAAAATTAGAAAACAAAGATGCTGAACATGAA
>JALSUJ010000419.1:4537-7072 GCA_027071355.1 Gammaproteobacteria bacterium
TTGCATAGAAAAAGAACACCCTCAGTTGAGCATCAAAAAACAATGTGAGCTTATCGGGCTGAACCGTTCAAGTTATTATTATCAGCCCAAAAAGCCTTTGCAAAATAAAGATTTAAAATTAATGCATCTCATTGATGAACTGTATACAAAACATCCTTTTTACGGCAGTCGTCAAATCAGGAACGCCTTGAGATTAAGAGGTTATAAACTTAACCGGAAAAAAGTGCAGCGCCTTATGAGGATCATGGGTCTGGTATCAGTGGCTCCAAAACCCAATACCAGCAAGCCTTGCAAGGCGAATAATGTTTATCCGTATTTGCTTGGAGGAATGGATATTAATCGGAACAATCAGGTCTGGTGTACAGATATAACCTATATTAGGATGCCGCATGGGTTTGTTTATCTTAGTGCTGTTATGGACTGGCACAGCCGATATGTATTATCCTGGGAAATATCAACCAGCATGGAAGAAAGCTTTTGTGTGAGTAGTCTGGAAACTGCGTTAAGGCGCTACGAGAAGCCGGATATTTTTAATACAGATCAGGGTGCTCAATATACCAGTCGTGCATTTACCGGTGTTCTTAAGGCCAATGAGATCAAGATCAGCATGGATGGTAAAGGTCGGGCAATGGATAATATAATGATCGAACGACTCTGGCGAAGCGTCAAATATGAAGAGATTTATCTCAGAGATTATCAGAATATTGATGAACTGATTAGTTCATTGAGAAAATATTTTGAGTTTTATAACCATGAACGGCCACACAGTAGCCATGAAGGCAAAACACCAGCACAAATTTATGGTGTAGAGCGAAAAAAAGATCACAATGTAGTAGACATAGACTATAAAAAAACGGCTTGAATTAAAAATTATGACGATGCCCTCTCCGACCTTGCGGGCCTACGGGGTCAGTCAGGGAAAAAACACGCCATCACTAAGCATCTATCCCGCCAAAAGAACCTGGCGGACTATCTGCTAAGTGTTGTCGGCCTCCATATAAGATTTGCAAAGAGCGCAAATCTCAGTCGGTTTCTGTGGAAATTTTTTTGAGGTGTTGATAGGCCAGTGAAGAGCGGCTAAACAAGAAGAAGTGAATAAAGAAGTATCTTAAATTAACTTATCTGTTGTCTTGACAATGGGGTCCACTTTAGTTCTTTCAGGGGAGGGATGGCATCATCACGCTCAATCATGGTGGCTACTGAACCAAACTGCCTGACAGATTTTTCATACAGCATCCACACAGGGTCACTCACAGGATGATCGTGAGTATCAATATACAGAGGGCCACTGATACTATGACCAGCCAGATGGATCTGTTTAACACGCGCCGCTGGAATTGCGTTTAAATAGCTATTAGCATCATAACCATGATTATGTGCACTGACGATGATATTGTTAATATCCAGCAATAATAAGCAATCCGCCTGCTCAGCTATGTTGGCAAGAAATTCCCATTCATGCATTGTGCTCTGTGTAAATTCAGCATAGCTGGAGACATTTTCAAGCAAAATCTGTTGTTGTAATACATCCTGAACCTGCTTGATACGATTAACCATATTGTGTAGAGACTCTTCGGTATAAGGCAATGGTAACAGATCGTGCAGATGATGCCCTCCCTGTCGGGTCCAGCAAGCATGATCTGAAACATGGACAGGTTGTACTCGTTTAATGAGCAATTGAAGTGTTTTAAGATAATTCATATCCAGAGCTTCAGTTCCCCCAAGATTCATGGAAACACCATGTAGGGCCAGAGGATAATGTTCAGCTACTGCATCCACAACGATAAGCGGTTTTCCACCATCCACCATGAAATTTTCACTGATGAGTTCAAACCAGTCAACGGACACATTGCCCTGCATTGCTTCATGATAAAAAGCCGGGCGCAATCCCAGACCAAAACCCGTCAGACTGTTTTCAGCATTCTGCTGGATTTGACGTTTCTTATCCATTTGCCGGATTAGCCTCTGAATCTTCCAGACGGGTACCACCTTTGGTATAGCAGACTTTTTCCGGGACATAGTTATAACCACGGCCACGGCATTCATTTTGACCAGTGCAGGCATTAAATGCTGTGGTGCAGGATGTTGTTCCTTTGCATTCATTGATACCCCAACAGGCAATTTGCCCCACTTCAGCACTTTCTGTGAATACATCAACTGATTTATACATGCCATAAAAAGCAATGGCAGCCCCTGCACTTAAAGCGGCCCCATTAGCGGCTCGTCGCCCCAAATCCACACCTGCTTTTGTTTTACAGGCACTATTACTGGTATCACAGGCGGCTTTATTTCGGCCATTGATAACATCCCATACACTTCCAGCTAATAACACTATAAGACTGACATAAACCAGTTCGGGTAATGGATAGACCCCCGTAATCATCAGCCATAATGTGATGATAGCAACGATACCACCGGTCAGACTCAACCAGAAAGGTTTCAGGTTGTAATGATTTTTTGATGATTGATAAAGTAGCCAGAGAGTCAAACTGATGAAACCAGCAAATATAGGAAACAGATAGGCATCATGGACAA
>JALSUJ010000420.1:0-1550 GCA_027071355.1 Gammaproteobacteria bacterium
TTTACTTTTCACTAAAGTCGGCTATACCTGTAGCTATTAAAAAAATGCGTAATGTAGAGTGATTCCCTTGTATGGTACAGCGTCTATCTGCTGATGGATGACAAGGTCTCTCATAATTGTTATTGTCAGAAAAACGGAAGGAGTCTTTATGCGAGCCATTAAGCGAGTCAATCAAATTACAATCAGCATAATCATGCTGGCCTTACTTGGCTGTGCGGTGGGGCAGAGTGATACCCAGCTGGTTGCCACAGCAAAAACCTATCTGGCTGCGAAAAAAATACGCCCTGCGGCACTTGAGCTTAAAAACGCCCTGCAGAAAAACCCGAAAAATGCAGAAGCACGCTACTTACTGGGCAGGATTGATCTGGATATGGGTGATTACGCAGGCGCAGAAAAAGAATTCAAACATGCATTAAAATCAGGATGGGCAAAAGATCAGAGTCAAATCGGCCTGGCCAAAGCATTACTCAGGCAGGGCAAATTGCAGCGTGTCCTGTATGATATTTCTATTGAAAAGGACTATCCTTCAACATCCAGAGCGACCCTCTATGCTTTATATGCCAGTGCCCAGACAGGGCTGGGGAATCTGAAACTGGCACAAAAAAATCTAAATAAAGCTAAAGCCATTGATGCTGATGCTTTACAGGTATTTATTGCGAAGGCGCGTTTCTTACTGGCAGAAAAGGCATGGCAGCAGAGTGCTGGGGTCCTAAACAAGGCCATCAGTCATTATCCGGAATCTGCTGAACTTCTGTTATTGCATGCAGCGGTCGCTATTAAACGCTCTGATAAAAAACTGGCAGAGTCGGCCTATAAAAAGATAATCTCGCTCGATCCAGAAAAGCTGGTAACGGTATATGGCCGTCAGGCACGTTTAGGACTGGCCAAAATAAAACTGCTTGATAAAAAGTTGACAGCTGCGCAGGACTTGCTGAAGCCTTTGTTCAGGCAAAATAAAAATGATCCTGAACTCAATTATATTGGTGGTCTGCTCGCTTTTCGCCAAGGTGATCTGGACACAGCGACACAGCGTTTATTAAGAGTGTTGAAAGTTGCTCCGGATGATCTGCGAACCCAGTTATTATTTGGCATGGTGAAGTTTGCACAGAAAGATTATGAACAGGCTGTTTATTACCTCTCAAAATATATCAATACCGGGCCGGAAAATATCGGTGCCAGAAAGTTACTGGGTCGTGCCTATATCCGCCTCGGGCAGAATAAACAAGCCGGGCAGGTACTGCAATCTGGACTAAAAACAGAGAAAAATGATGCAGAATTACTGGCGCTGGTGGGTATCACACAGGTGCAATCGGGTAATCTTGCAAGCGGTCTGTCGGGGCTGGAAAAAGCAGTAAACATGGAACCTGCAAATGCCGGTTTACGCGGTGCGCTTGCCAAAGCCTATATGGCTTCAGGGAAAACAAAAAAAGCCATACATGAATTAAATGCATTGATTGCCAGTGGCAAACTTAAGGAGCAGTCAGAAATATTACTGGTTACAGCCTATTTGCATGACGGGAATAATGAGCAGGCTATTAATACAGCATTAT
>JALSUJ010000420.1:1560-2035 GCA_027071355.1 Gammaproteobacteria bacterium
CATTATCCCTGTTATCACGCCATGCGAATGAGGCACCCTATCTGACACTGGTAGGCAATGTTTTTTCTGCCACAGGTAATTCGAAAGAAGCTGAGAAGTATTTTAATCAGGCTTTACATATTAATACTGCTTTCATACCGGCAAAAATGGCACTGGCAGGGTTGGCGGAACAGGCCGGAGATATAGCAAAAGCCCGTTCCATATACAAACGTATAGTCAAACAGGACAAAAGCGCGGTAGCACCCTTAATGGCCCTGGCGGTGCTGGCAGAAAAAGCGGGGAAGGAAAAAGAAATGTTACGCTGGCTGGAACAGGCCAGGCATAATGCTCCGCAGGATATACGCTCACGTCAGATACTGGCCAGCTATTATCTGCGTAAGCAACAGGCAGAAAAAGCCAATGTCTATATTCAGGAGGCACTCAAGCTAAAACCTCACGATGTAACGTTATTGAGTTTACAGGCACGCAGCCTGGC
>JALSUJ010000421.1 GCA_027071355.1 Gammaproteobacteria bacterium
GAAGATAAGCTTTTCCCGTTGACAAAGGTCAAAGGCATCAATTGAAGAGCAAGTCTATAATTTAAGCAACTATTTAGTGTCCATTTTCAACGACATTCGGTTGTCAAAAATGAGCGGCACATCCTTGTGCCACTAGTGTGCATCAATAAATGGATGCACACTATTTAGCCTTGAGCCAACAAAAAATGATCAAAAAACTCTCTTTTTTCCTTATTGCTTCTTTGTTATTCAGCCAGATACTTGCCGCTGAGTCCAGCACAGACAACAGGGCTGCTTTGAACCTGTTCAAAAAACACTGTGCCAGTTGCCATGGCGAAGATCGTCTGGGCTTGATCGGCCCGCCGCTGATCCCACAAAGTTTTAAACGTCTGAAACCTGCTGGCGCAGAACAAGTTATAAAAGACGGTCGAGCAGCCACACAAATGCCATCTTTTAAGGCAACACTGTCTGATCCGCAAATTAAAACTCTAGTAGATTATATCTATACCAAACCAGTCAAAAAACCCGTATGGGGAATGACTGAAATTATAAACAGTCATACCATAACTAATCCACCTGAAAGTCTGGGAAATACTCCTATATTCAAGGCAGATATGCAAAACCTGTTTTTAGTGGTGGAAACGGGTGATCATCATGTTACTCTACTTGATGGTGACAAATTTGAACCAATTTATCGTTTTAAAAGCCATAACGCTCTACACGGCGGTCCTAAATACTCCAAAGATGGCCGCTATGTTTATTTTGCTTCCCGTGACGGCTGGATCACCAAATTTGATATATACAATCTAAAAGTTATTGCCGATATCCGAGTAGGTATTAATACCCGCAACCTGGCGGTGTCCGATGATGGCAAATATATTATTGCGGGCAATACCCTTCCGCATACTGCAGTTATACTCGATGCCCGGAATTTATCTCCTGTTAAGCTTATTCCAGTTGTTAACGATCATGGCAAAAGCTCCAGAGTCAGTGCGGTTTATACAGCGGCACCACGCAAAAGCTTTATCCTGGCCTTAAAAGATTTTCCTGAGGTCTGGGAGATCCCCTATAACAACAAAACATCGGACAATAAACCACCTTCTTTTAAGATCCGGCGAATTGAGTTGAATAACTATCTGGATGATTTTTTCTTTGATCAAAGCTATGAACATATTATCGGTGCTGCCCGTCCCGAAGGTGAACAACACCCACAGGGCGGTCAGGTTATCAGTCTGACATCTGGCAAAAAGATAGCTGATATTGACTTACCCGGGATGCCGCATCTCAGTTCCGGCATCAGCTGGAAATATAAAGATACCCGGGTTATTGCCACCCCCAATATTAAAGAAGGACTAGTCTCTATTATTGATACCCGGAACTGGAAAATTATTAAAAAAATTAAAACTAAAGGCCCGGGATTCTTTATACGCAGTCACGAAAAAAGTCCCTACGCCTGGGTTGATGTTTTTTTTGGTCCCAATAAGGACCTGGTTCATATAATAGACAAGCAGACCCTGGAAATTGTTAAAACACTCAAACCTGCGCCTGGAAAGACATCAGCACATGTTGAATTTACCAAAGATGGGCGCTATGCTCTGTTAAGTATTTGGGAAAACGACGGGGCCATTATTGTCTATGATGCTCAGACCTTGAAAGAAGTAAAACGTCTGCCAATGAAAAAACCTTCCGGAAAATATAATGTCTATAACAAGACACATCTCGAAGAAGGCACAAGTCATTAAACCTAAATAAATCAGTTGAATCGTAGCGAGAATGATCAGGGTGCTGGAGATACCAGGATTTACAGGTTATTTTGGCTTTATTCGTAGTCCCCCTACGGGTGAAGTCAAAATGTTCTGGAAAGTCTTGTAGATTCAGTACTATGGACATTCGCAGTAGGTTCAACTGATTTATTTAGGTTAAACATATAGCAAACACATATTGTTTTTTTAGGAGAAAAAATGTTCAAATCAATGGGAACATTTGGTCTGGTGCTATTATCCATAGCAGCTATTGTTCTGGTTGGACTGGGCTTTTTAATGGGCCCCACTCATCCCCTGCCCTGGATCATGCTAACCATTCTGGTCACCCTTCCTTTTATCCACAATAAAATAATCTCTAAACAGTTTATAACCTGGAAAAACGAGTACAGCGTGGGTATTGAAGCAATGGACAATGATCATAAAAAATTATTGAGCCTTATTAACCAGCTGCAAACTGCTGTACACTACTATACCGGTAAAGAGTTTGAACAAAAGGCACTGGATGAATTAATTGACTACACTAAAACTCACTTTGCTCGTGAAGAACAGTTAATGGCAGATAATGACTTTCCTGATCTGGAAATTCATAAGCTGCAGCATCAGCAGTTTATTGATAAGGTAAACCATCTGCTCAAGGAATATCAGAAAGACTCAGATGTTACTATGGTTGATGCCTTAAACTTTCTTAAAAACTGGCTCGTTAAACACATTAATGGCACCGATAAAGAATACGGCAAAATGCTGAATAAAAAAGGTTTTTACTAATTATGAGCAGGAATATAGCAAGGCCTGGCTGGTTATTATTTATTCTGATGACTATTGTTACACCATAATTATCAGCGTTAAGCGTTAAGCGTTAAGCAGGATTATAAATTCTAAGAGTCAGGAAATTTCTAATGACTTTTCATGGCTTCTGCATATTTTTGAAATAAATCATCCAGTTCGTCTGCAGGAACAAATTTTTGCCACAACTCCTGGGGTACATTAGCCATAGCGGTGGCTTTATAGTCCCCGCACTCCGGGCAGATAAACAGGAATATGTGTTTGTTCTGACAGGTTTTATCAAATGCCACATCATCCAGTTTATATTGAACATGGCATTTCTGGCAATCCAGATTGTATTGGGGTATTTCAGCCATTGCTTTCTCCAATTCCACAGTAAATTAATCAGGTATTATATACCTGATTAAACTGAAAAGACAGCTGACTCAGGCAGGATTAGTGGTCAGATTAGCGTATAAAATGGGTAGTTTCTGGGGTAAGTGTTCTGGTTTTCGGATAATGGTATAACCATTATTACCGAAAATATGCGGTAGATATTCCCCACCCTGATCATCAATAGTGATACAGAAGGTCTGCAGTCCCTGTGCTTTTGCTTCATGAATGGCCCGTCGGGTATCTTCTATACCATAACGGCCTTCATAGCGATCCAGATCATTAGGTTTCCCGTCTGTAAGGATCAATAATAGACGCTGCTGGGAGTCCTGTTCTTCCAGTTTACTACCTGCATAACGAATAGCCGCACCCATTCGAGTATAAAAACCCGGCTTGATGGCCTGTATTCTGGAACGAACCAGACCATTATAAGCTTCACCAAATTCTTTTAAGGTATTAAAACGGATATGCCCCCGGTTACGGGAAGAAAAACCATAGATAGCGAATTGATCTCCGGTATTTCTTAAACTTTCACTGAATAAAAACAGTGAATCACGGATCACATCAATAATACGGGCATCATTGGACAGCCAGGTATCTGTAGAAAGAGAAAAATCCGCCAGTAATAAACAGGATAAATCCCGTTCACTAGAACGTAACTGCTGGTATAAATCAGGTTGTTCAACTTTATGTCCGCTAAAACGCTCACCCACATAATTAATATAGGCATCCAGATCCAGTTCACTGCCTTCACTCTGATGCCTGTGCCAGATGCGTTTTGTGGTCAGAGCTTCCAGTTGCTGGCGTAATTTTCTGGCGGTACGACGAAGGTTTTCAGGTAAAACACCCTCTTCTCCGGCATTATGTACAAAATTGATAACCGAGCAGTAATCTTTTTGCAGGATCTGTTTTTTATAGTCCCATTCCGGTAATTTAATATCACTTTCCAGAACGACTTCATCCACCGAATCTGCCGGCAGATCCAGATCAAATTTAACCTTACCACCCTTAGTCTGATTGCTCCTGGCAACGGAAAGAAAGTCCATGTCATCGGCATTTTTATCCGCTGAATCCTGATCTGCTTCCTCATCCTCGTCAGTACTGCGATTGATATTTAAAAATTCACCAAAACCAAAAATGCTTTCAAAACGGTGCAGGATCAAACCATCATCACCATCAGGCATATCCACTCGCTCAGCATTACGGCGTTTATTTTCCTTGTCCGTACTTTTAGGTCTGGATGATTCGGACTGCTGATCGTCTTCATTCTCATTTTCGGGGACATTTTTTTGACTAAAATTAGCCACTTCCGGTGGATTCGGATGTGGCCAGAGCAAAACAGGTTTAGGGGCATACAAAGTAGTAGGAATACTGTCCATACTACCGGGTTCATTTAATGCCCGGGCAATAGCATGTTCCTGAGCCTGTTCCAGTTCTGTAAACTGCTCATCAATATTGCGAATGCTCAGATAAGCCTGTACCAGACGATGATAGCGGGAGTTTAATCCGGGGAAACGTTCAAGAATCTGCTGAGTCAGTATCTGACAGGAGACAAACCAGCCCTGAAGACCTCTGGCTCTCGCTGATGGATTTTCAAATGTCTGAGCACTAATAGCTGCCAGCCAGTAATATAAATCTTTATTCAAATCACTATCAGGAAAAACATCAATCTGTTTGGGCAGGTGTAGAGTATCCTCATCCTGCCAGCTTAATTCAATATATTTTCCGGTACCGGCCAGTTTCTGCTTCCAGTTGCGTTTGGCATGATGCTGGGTAGCCATAGATTCAACAATACGCAAACCATTATCCCCCCCCAGAGCACGAAAAAAAATACCCAGAGATTTACTGACTTCAGACAACTGGACAGCTGATTCCTTAAAACTTTTTTCTGAGATACGAGTAACCAGCTTATCCCATATCTGACCGACTTGTTCTTCCATATTCAGTTACTTACCAAATGACGCATAAACCACTTCCATCAGAGCACTGACTACGTCATCTTCATCACTTAAGGGTTCAATAAGACCGGCCAGACAGGCTTCAACCGGATCGAAACCAGACTTAATCAGCCTTGCCGTATAAACCAGCAGACGGGTACTCGCCCCTTCTTCAAGATCATGATCCTTTAACTGCCGCAGGGCATTGGCCATAGCCACCAGTTTTTTTGCCATATGACTGTCAATACCGGTTTCCTTTTCAATAACAGTCTGTTCCTGTTCCGCTTTTAGATAATTAAAGCTCATGGAAATAAAACGCTGACGAGTACTGGGTTTTAAGCCTTTCATCATACTTTGATAACCGGGGTTATAAGAAATAACCAGCATAAAATTATCCGGTGCATGCAAAGTTTCACCGGTACGATCAATAGGCAGTATACGCCGATCATCGGTTAGGGGATGAATGACCACCGTGGTATCTTTACGGGCTTCCACCACCTCATCAAGGTAGCAGATACCGCCATCTCTTACTGCCCGTGTTAAAGGGCCATCATTCCAGATGGTTTCACCATCACCAATCAAATATCGTCCCACCAGATCTGATGCAGTTAAGTCATCGTGACAGGAAACGGTATATAAAGGCAGGCCCAGTCTGGCTGCCATATGGGCAATAAAACGAGTTTTACCACTACCTGTAGGTCCTTTTAACAGAACCGGCAGCTGGTTTTTAAATGAGTGCTCAAACAGGGATTCTTCATTGCCCTGGGGAAAGTAAAAAGGGAGATTAGTGCTTTGGGTATCGGTGCTCATTGCTGTTCCATATTTTTATTTAAACGGGTACACGTATTTCTCTGTCACGCTTCGATCTGCTGAAAATTACTGTTCATATTTATGAGGGTATATATCAGGCACTTAAAATATAGCCTGTGTATATAATAGCAGGTATTACAAAGACAAAACCCAGCATGGCATGTCGCCAGAAACCCCTGACATTTTTCAGCCCCATATAATAATCTATAATCATCTGCCCTTTAATGACTACAGTAAGTAATACAAAACCAACTATATACAGGCCAGAAAGCTCCAGATAACCTACCAGCGTTGAACTTAACGTTAGAACTATGAGTATTATCCATATAATGGTTAATTTTTTACTTGATGTATATCTAACTTCAGCCATAATTTTGAGTCCATTAATTTAACGAATAATATACACTAGAGGGAATAACACAATCCACACCAGATCCACCATATGCCAGTAGGAAGCACCGGTTTCTATACCCCGATGTTCTTCCGCACTATAAGCGCCTTTTTTAAGGTAATAATATAATGCACCTAAAATGACCATACCCATCATTACATGCATAAAATGGAAAAAAGTCAGTGAAATATAGAAGGTATAAAAAGTATTGGTACTCAGATGGATTCCAGCACCAAAAACATGTGAATATTCCCAGATTTTAACCGTCAGAAAAACAAAACCCATCGCCAGTGCCAGCAATAACATATTACCGGTTTGTTTAATATTATTATTTTTAATGGCATGCACTCCCATCGCTACAAAATAACTACTGGTAATTAAAGCAATGGTATTTATAGCTCCGGCCATTCGATGCAGATGCAGTTGATAGGTATTAAACAACTCCACATTATTGCTGCGCACAAACACATACACAATAAAAAACACCCCGAATACCAGCAATTCCGCCATAATAAAAAACCAGATGGCCAAATCACCGGGAAGCCCTTCTTTTTCACGAACCACCTGAGTTACCGCTTCAGACATTACACACCCTTCTTAAATTCAATTACAACTCACAATTTACAACTTACAGACAAACTTATATGCAACAATTGTCACATAAAAAGTAGCTATTTATCCCCTCGATAATCCGTAACTGGAATTGGGTATGCCTTGCTAAAGACACCGTAAATCCATCCATGGAGGCTTTATGGCAGCATCCCTGCTGCCAAAACTTTATCAAGAAACACCCAATTCCAGTTACTAAGTGCAATAGTTAAATTTCTAGTAAATTTTTCTTTTAAAACAAAAAAAACGAGGCAACTCCTAAAAGAGAAACCTCGCTTTTTAATAACTTTAGAGTCCAGCTCCCAGCCTTCAGAAAGAGTTCAAATATCTTTTGTTCTTTCTGAACGCTGAGCCCTGAATGCTCAGCGCTGCTCTTAAGCTGCTGCTTCTTCCTCACCCTTAACAAAGAAACTGTATAT
>JALSUJ010000422.1:0-4490 GCA_027071355.1 Gammaproteobacteria bacterium
AATTATCACTATTTATTATTTAAACATCCAAATTGTAAATAAAGGATCACCAGGCAGGTTGACTGACTTGTGGTTTTTGTTTCTTAACCGGTGTTTGTGATTTTCGTAAAATATCACCACGGATCGGTTCAGCACCAGAAATGAGTCTGGCACGAGAGCGCGCGCCTTCTACTTCAATAATTTTAATGGTGGCAATTTTGCTTTCTACCTGACCAAATGACTGACCAGTATCGGGATCAGTTAAAGCTTGTCCCAGACGTTTAACAGTATACTGCTCGCCAATTTTAAGCCCTGAGTCTGCACCACGATTCAGATACACGGTGCCATCCGGTGCGGATCCCATGACTTTTATGGGATATAGGCGGGCAATAATTTGAGCAATGGCTCGAGTGCTGAATTTCTCAACCATTTGACTGATCACCTGTGTGCGATCCGCTATTCCTTTTATTCTTTCATTGATGATAATTTTTTCAGAGCTGATAATTGCCCCCGTGTGAACATCGGCAATACGGAATACCCCTTCTGCTCGAAGGGTATTGAATATCTGAACTTCATTCACATAGGGTACTTTTTTACGTTCAGTACTAATATAAAAGTTATTAAGCTCCCCATGGATCAAATAGTCAGCGCCTGCCAGTTCACCCAGTCGATCCTGAATGTTTCCGCCAGAAGTCATGGTTTCAAAGCTTTTTTCGTCAAGAACCTGATCGACTTGATCTCGTTCCAACATGATAAAACGCTTGCTATTTGATAAGCCGGAAATGATCTCATCGGATATACGTTCCAGATAACCCTGGTTGAATTCTGCAATGGTTCGTGCTGCCTGATTCTTATGAATCAGACCCATGGCAAGAGTTGCCGGGCCTTTTGGGATTGCGGTAGCAGCAGTGGTAGTAGCAACTATGGAAGTTCTTGCTCTTGCTGGGACTGTTTTAGGCTCATCTGGCTCAGCCAAATCATTTAACTGAAAAACCTGATTCGCAACAGGTGTGACAATGGCAATAGTCTTCTGGCTATTAATCACCTCGACTTCACCAACCTGTTTCTTGAGTCGTGCTAATAACAGACCACTCTTATTACGAATTTCCTTACCTTCACGTTGAATAATATATCGATCACCTTTTTTCACTCCGTCATTGCTGCCCCTGGAAATAATCAGAGGTTCCAGGCTGACGATCCGAGCAGGAAAGGTAATATCAAGTATTTTGGCTGCTGCGACTGTTGCCAGGCGGTCATAGATGGTCAACTCATCACTATCACTGCTTTTCATACCCTGAAATATGTTCTCAGATAGTTTGGTTTTGATACTGGCTGCTCCAGCGACTGTCCCTTTTTTTGCATCAATAATGCGCAGACGTAAACGGGCATCAACTCGATTAGTTTGCATCACCTTGCCGCTGCGACTATAGGGAATCGTCTGTAGTTTGACGCTTTGTTTGATTTGTTCCAGCTCCCCAAGCACAATAAATTCAGCACCGACAGTTGAACCCAGATCCTGGAAGTCTTTCACTATATCATTGTAGTTGCTCCAGTCACTGGTAGCATCCACTTCACTTCCGGAATTATCCTGCATGGTTTCCAAAGCTTTATCCAGAGCCTTATCCAGATGACTGGCTGCCATTTTTTTGCCAAATCGCTGTTCTAGCACTGTACGTCTCAATACTTTGCGTTCTACCACGGTAAAGCGCTGATTATTACTTAATTTTTCTATGATCCGGCCAGCCAGGACATCGGGTAAACCAACCCTGCGGCTTTGATCTGCTCCTGTTCTGTCCGGGACAAAGTCAGTATATGACATAACTGCAATTGTCGCCTTATCCTCAGCCGACTGTTCTGCGATACTCTGAGAAAGGGGAACAATCAAAATGAACCCACAAAGAGTCACTAAAAATTTTTTTAGAAAATGTATCATAAGTTGTTTCATCCTTATTGGAACAATACTTACAGCATAAGTTGGGTACTTCCATAATGCAGGTAGTGACTACTGTGTAGTAACAGGGTGTGAACCAAACTCAATTATTCCGTTAATGTTTAGTGTTATTTTGCTCGAACGATATCATCTTTTTCAACCAGTTCATCAGGTATTGTTTTAACAATTTTAGCTATTGTAAATTTGGGGTTGATTCGGGTTACTTTGATCTGACCAATCTCGGTTTCAGCAGACCCAAGGCTTTCACCTGTATCTGGGTCGATTAGCTCGATGCCCGGACGAAAGACCTTTAGGATATCCCCTTTTTTCAGACCACCATCTTTACCGCGATTAATATAAACCTGTTTACCCTGGATATTAAGAATACGCATTGGAAAAACGGTATCAACTAGTTGATCCGTCATTTGTGCGGCCACTTTTTTGGCCATTTTGGTAAAGTGAATGCTATTGGGTACCCCTCTTTTACTATTGACAATTGATTTGCCCGTAGCAAAGGACGATTTCAGGTAAAAAGTAGTTTTAATTCCACCGGTTGCAGTATCAATAACCTGAGCATTAATTTCCAGCATTCCAGAATCTCTGCGTACGTATTTGTTCTCAAGATTGGGCACTGGGGTGCTGGAACGATAAAATTTGAAATCCTGGACGGTGGGTAAAATCAGAAAATTAGCATTTTTGATCTGTCCTTCTGCAGCAGCATTTCCAGCAGTCAGATCAGATTTGGCAAATTCCTGCTCTTCCCGAATGTCCTGCAATACATCTTTTTTTCTGCTAACCAGAGTAAATTTTCGATTTTTCTGAATGGCTGCTTCCATTTCAGCCCAGATAATTCCAAGATTGAGGTATTTCCTGGAGTATTTACTTACACCATCACCAATTTTAGCTTTTTTGATGGCAATGACCGGTTTTGCTCGTGGTGCTGCCGATACAGACAAAGAAACGAAACAGAAAATGGCAAGTAGGCTACTTAGCAGGATTTTTTTATTATTGATCATTTATATAACTCCATTTAATAAGGCCCGTTGTGTGTTTATTCAGACAGTTGAGTACAACAAACCGGCATTTTCAGAATGCTCAATTTTTTTATTGCTAATAATAGCTGAAAAAATATTTAATAAGCAAGATATTTCCCACTTTATATCAATATTACTGATTTTATTCCAAAAGTATTTTTACGTGTCAGTCATTATCATCTATACTGATAACAGAGCAAGATAATAATTACAGAGGATTAAAAAATGAAAACATTAAAAATACTGTTTGTTTTAATACTCTCTTTCTCTTTTGGTTTCCTGCATGTCTCATATGCAGAGCAGGATGATAAGCCATTAACAACTATTGGTTCCGTGCTGGGTTCAGCAACGGGAGCTCTGATTGGTTATCAGTTTGGCGGTGGTCGTGGAAAGTATGCCACAACAGCGGTCGGAGCAGTAGCGGGTTATGTGCTGGGAGGGAAGATTCAGGAGAACCTGAATAATAAAGAACCGGAATATCAATCTGACTATGGTTATCCGAACGATGGTTATCCGAATAATAATTATCCAGGCCAGTATAATAGACCAGTTTATGTCGGAAAGGATGACTACCTCATTAAACAACAGCAAAGTGATGCAAGAAAACGGAGAAATATGATCCGTAATGGTGAACGGGATCCGCTTGAGATGCCATATGATACATCAGAGGTACAGACCAGTTGGGATGACCCTTTTAATTAGTGCCCCTTCCCGTTTTATTCCCTATCCTTTGTCTGCCAGTATGGGGAAAGCTGTTTGGTGGTAGGCTATGAAATCCCTCTTGGTTACAAAGCGTCAGGGTTTCAGTTTTTTCTTGTTAGTTATTCGATCATATTTTGGAGTATTTATGTATAAAAATATATTTTTATTAGTATTCATTTTTTTAATTTATGTCGTTCCAGTTTATGCTCAATCAGAAAAGGACGTAATGGCCAATCACCATATGATGATGAATGACACTATTAATGATAAGCGAATTTCACTTAATCTTCCTCCTCCTATGAAAGTGCATCAATTGGAGAATATGAGATCTCATGTAGAGGCAGTACAGGCGATTATTGGTTTAATTGCTGAACAAAACTTTAATAAAGCATCTGAGATTGCTCATACTAAGCTTGGTTTAACGGAAGAAATGAAAAAAATGTGTAGTATGTTTAAAAATGAAGGCTTCAGGACGCTTGGGTTCCAGTTCCACAAAAGTGCAGACGAACTGGCTGAGGTACTAAAAACAAAAGATATGACAAAGTCTCTTCAGTCATTACATAAAACTATGAGCTATTGTGTTCAATGCCATGCTACTTTTCGGCAATGAGACAAATATGCTGAGTTGTTACGATGGCAACTGATTTTTCTAGGATTATTATTAATCAAAGTCCAGTATCATATTAATAGTATCCAGTATTGGCTGAGAATGATTATAATCAATACTTACAGGCCAGTGACTTTTTCCTGTTTGTAAAACCAGCGAAGGGAAGGAACTGACATTGAGTTGTCGACTAAGGGCAATCTGTCGTTCCAGTTCCTGTTGTGTGGCGGCTGTATTTAAG
>JALSUJ010000422.1:4500-7062 GCA_027071355.1 Gammaproteobacteria bacterium
TTGTTTAAACTGTGTGGCATTGAGGTCCAGATGTTGGGCAATTTCAATTAGAGTCTCAGGATCAGACGGGTTTCTGGCCTGCTGATAATAGGCGGTCTGAATCGCTGCAATCATTAATGATTCAAATTCGGGTGCAATGGTAGCTGCGGCTATAACAGCACGACAGGCAGTCCAGGTTGAGCGTCTGGGATTGCTCTTTTCGGGGTGCTTCCAAAAGTCATAATTAAAATATATGCCGGGTACTTTCTGTTCAATCCGCTGCCAGGTGTTTTTTAATTGCTGCTGCATTTCTACAGGCATGGGCTGATCGGTGTCCGGAGCCAGGCCGCCAAGTAAGGTGATCACTTTAATCTGTTTCGGTAGATTTTTCAGTAGCTGCTGATAAACTGGTTTAAAAGCATAGCACCAGCTGCACATCGGATCGTGAATATAATATAAGTGGGTAGATGACATTAAATCCAGAATTTTATTTACTGGAAGAATGCTTGGCTAAGGCGGCTTTTTTGTCCCAAAACTGGGCCTTTTTCATATCAACTGCAAGTCCTAAATCACCGTGTCGATAAATATCAGCGAGGGTATCCATTGCAATGGGATTGCCACTATTTGCAGCCCTGGTGATCCATTTTAAGGCTTTTTTATTATCTTTAAGAACATCCCAGGCGCCACTTTCATAGCGGATACCTAATTCATATTCAGCCTGTGAATCACCGTCTTTAGCTCGTTTTATTAATTCACTGGAGGATTGCTCATATACTTTCAGAGTAAAATCAACGCTCTCCTTCAGCAAGGTTAATAATTCAATGGCACCACTATGGCCTAATTCTGCTGCACGGGTAAGCCAGTCATGAGCAATGGTTTCATTTTTTGGGATAGCATAACCTTCTAGATATAACTTTCCTAAATAGTACTGTGCATCTTTATTGTTTTGATCTGAGGATTTTTCCAGCCAGCTAATCGCTTCATTGGTTGTTTGTTTTGATGGTTTGCCTTGTAAAAGAGCTTTTCCTAATAAGAATTGAGCTTGAGCATTACCTTTATTGGCAGATTCATACCACCATTTGATGGCATGATTAAGATCCTGATCCACCCCTTTCCCTTCAGCAAATGCTTTGCCCAGCATCAGTTGAGCATAAGCATTTCCCATTCGGGCAGAGCGGCGCAACCAGTACACGGCTTTTTTGGCATCAGGCTTAAGACCGTCATTGCCATTCAAATAAGCAATACCATAGAGTAATTGAGCACCGGGATCATCGTCCTGAGCTTCTTTTTTCAGCAGTTTTAAAGCCACGGGTGTGTCACTATTAGTACTCGATGAGGACGCTAATGCCATACCCTGAAAGCAGAATAATAAAGCAGAACTTAAAAGGATAAGGGAATGAAGATTATTTCTCATCATTGCTGAGCTCTTGTTCTTCGTTACTCTCCTGTTGTTCTTCCAGACGTTTGTCAAACTCTTTTAAACCATCACGTACCGAAGGAAAGATGTTTTCGGGAGGAATCATCTCTTTCAATACGGTACGATCAATGACATCCTGAACCGGTTTTTTAATATTACAGAAAGCCAGGGTAATACCGCTTTGTTGAAGTCGTTCGAGAAGGTTTCTTAACATTTCGACACCGGATGAATCCAGGCCATTAATAGCATCACCACTAACCAGAATAACTTTTAAATCAGGATCGTGGCTCACCAGATATAATATAGCTTCTTCAAAATAGCTGACATTAGCAAAATAGAGTTGTCCATCAAATCGGATAGCGGTCACTTTTGATCTTAATTTAGGCAGGTTATAACGACGGGCACTGCGTAATACCCCATGTTTATCCTCGCCTAAAATGACGATGCGTGGTTTCATTGTACGCATTAAAAACAGGATTAGAGAAAGAATAATACCGGTTAAAATGCCATTTTGAATATTTGGGGCAAAAGCCAGCGTTGCAATAAAAGTAACCATTCCCGCAATGCCATCGGATCTTTTGGCATGCCAGATATCTCTTATGGTTGAAAAATCAATAAGACTGAATACCGCCATCATAATAACCGCAGCGAGAACAGGTTTTGGTAAATCATATAATAAGGGCGTAAAAAACAATAAGGTTATAAGAACCAGTAGTGCGCTAAACACGGATGCCAAACCGGTCTTTGCTCCAGAGGTAAGATTCAGAGCTGAACGAGAAAAAGAACCGCTGACAGGCATTGAATGACTGAATGCGGCAACCACTTTTGCCAGGCCCTGGCCAATTAATTCCTGATTTTCATCCCAGCGGGTGCGGGTCTTTATGGCAATAATTTTAGAGCTGGACATGGCTTCCATAAAACTGATAATTGCAATCACAAATGCGGCAGGCAACATATTCATACTGGCAACCCAGTCAACATCCGGTACAGAAAAACTGGGCAGACCTTCTGGAATTTTACCCACCACCACACCGCCACTAGCTTCAAAGCCTATAAAATGGCTAATAATAATGGTTATAGTGACAACCACTAGTACATTAGGTATTTTAGGGGTATATTTTTTCATTAAAGCCAGCAATATTAATGAGCCGACTCCAAAATAAAAT
>JALSUJ010000423.1 GCA_027071355.1 Gammaproteobacteria bacterium
GTCGTGTCTATTCCATGACTCAGAATCCGGGTACGGATTTTAAATCCGGTGGAATGGTGTCTACTGGAAACCCACTGGATATAGCTATTGACGGTGATGGTTTTCTGGCTGTACTGAATAAAAATGGTACTGAAGCTTATACCCGGGCAGGCAATTTACGCCTGACCGAAACAGGCATGTTAATTACCGGCACAGGTTTGCCGGTTTTAGGTGATGGCGGACCTGTAACTATCCCCCCGGCCAGAAAAATTGATATCACTGCAGACGGCACTATCAGTATAGTGCCGGAAAACTCAGAGAATAATGCTACCGCTGTAGTTGGACGACTGAAACTGGTAAAACCGGATTTGAATAATGTGATTAAAGATGAATCCGGTCTGATGGTGCTTAATACCGGGCAGCCTGCTGAAGTGGATTCCAGTGTTAAACTGGTGACCGGTATGGTTGAGAGTTCCAATGTAAATCCTATAGCTGAAATGGTTAATATGATCAGTATTTCCAGACAGTATGAGATGCAGGTTAAGTTAATGAAAAAAGCAGAAGAAATGGATCAGTCCAGTTCGCAGTTAATACGTTTACAGGGATAATTATTGAGCGTTGAGCGTTGAGCGTTGAGCGTTGAGCGCTGAGAAAGAGCCTGGCGTAGGCAGGATGCCGAGATAAAGCGACACAGGGATGTGCTTGAGCGTCCGCGAAAATACAGGCACTGCAGGCAGATACGGTAATTTATGCTGAGCAATTACGATAAATTTATGATTAGGAGAAATTTATGAATCCGGCATTATGGGTGGCAAAAACAGGCCTGGATGCGCAGCAGCTGCGCTTGCAGGTGGTGTCTAATAATCTGGCTAATGCCAGTACCACTGGTTTTAAGAAAGATAGGGCTGTGTTTGAAGATTTAATCTATCAGAATTATCGTCAGCCTGGCGCACAGGCAACTCAGGATACCACCTTGCCTTCGGGCTTAATGCTGGGAACTGGGGTTAGAGTCACTGCTACTCAGAAAATGCATATGCAGGGTAATATTGTTCAGTCGGGAAATTCACTGGACATCGCTATACAGGGAGATGGTTTTTTTCAGGTCCTGAGACCGAATGGCGATATTGCCTATACCCGGGATGGTTCCTTTCAGGTTGATGAACAGGGACGAATGGTTACCTCTGATGGAATGTTGCTGGACCCGGCTATTACACTGCCAGAGCAGACTTTATCAGTTACTATTGGTATTGATGGTACAGTCTCTGCGTTAGAACCTGGTAATACGGCACCGACGAATGTCGGTACGATTGAAACGGCCTCCTTTGTTAATCCATCGGGTTTAATGCCTATTGGTGATAACCAGTTTCTGGAGACAGTTTCCAGTGGTGCGCCAACCACCGGTATCCCGGCTCAGGATAATAGAGGTGGGTTATTACAGGGTTCTCTGGAAAGTTCTAATGTGAATACGGTGGAAGAACTGGTTAATCTGATTGAAACTCAAAGAACATTTGAAATGAATTCAAAATCCCTGTCAACAGCAGATCAGATGCTGCAATATATTACTCAGAATGTATGATAAAAGCGTTAAGAGTTAAGAGTTAAGAGTTAAGTAAATTTTTGTCGGTGAGATAGATTATGATTAGTAAGCGATTATTATTACCAGGAGTTATATTATTGTTATTGTCCGGGTGTGCGCATGAACGGCTGGAGCATAATCCCAGGTACTCTCCGGTACGACCACCGGCTGTAATCACTAATCCTCAAAGTACGGGTTCAATATATTTAAACAGTAATAATATTAATTTATTTGAAACGGTAAAAGCTCATCGGATAGGGGATATTCTAACGGTGGTCTTTGATGAAAAAACCACCGGTAAAAAAGAAACCAAGACTGAAGACAAAAAAGGTTCTACTATTGGTTTATCCAATCCAGTGGTTTTTGGTAAGGCTGTAACAAAGGACTCAACAACAGGTAATGCTACTGCTGATACTGGTGTTGGTCTGGCAAACGAGCTTTTACAGGCCTTAAATGCCAATATACAATCCA
>JALSUJ010000424.1:0-5825 GCA_027071355.1 Gammaproteobacteria bacterium
TCTTTATATTATCTTTATGTATATATGGAATATGGAAATTTGTATACAATTTGAGTGATATTTTTTAAATATCAGATGTATCTTACAAATTATTTAAAGATAAAACGTCTTTGACTAAATAATAATTCTGCCCCAATCACTGACAGATAAATTCCTGCTATCCATAGTAATGAATCTGGTCTGGATTGCCATAAATAGATCATAAGTGCAAACCAGGATGTCAAAGACAATATCATTCCAATCAGCGGCAAAGTCTGGGAAATTTTGAGTTTCTTTCTTAAGCGCCATGCAGACAGGTTAATTAAAGCAAAGATAAGTAAAAAAGTAGAGCTGGAAAATGATGAAATAATATTCAAATTTGTCAGATTAACAAACAGCAGCGTTACAAAACTGATTATTATCAGTGCGGCCCAGGGGATATTATTTGACTGTCTTCTAAATCCAAACGCTGGTGGTAAACGGTGTTCTCTGGCCATAACCATACTGAGTCTGGCAGTACCAAATAACGTGGCATTTATTGCTGATGAGGCTGAAAACAGTGCCGCTAGACCGATTAACATAAATCCAGCTTTCCCCAGAAAAGGTTTGGCTGCTACTGCCAGGGCATATTCCTTATACTGATTGATTTGATCGGGCAGTAAATTACCAACAGCTACAATTGAAACCAGTACATAGACAAAAATTGTAATTGCAATTGACCAGACAATGGCTTTAAGTAGATTTGTTTGTGGATCCTTCATATCATTCATGGTGTTAGGAATTAACTCAAAGCCTTCATATGCCACAAAAATTAAAGCAGCTCCCATTAAAACACCATTTATACCCTCATTAAAAACCGGTAAGAGATGATCCGCTCTAGCATAAAACAGTCCGACAATGGCAAAAAGTAATAAGATAAGTATCTTAATTGTCACAATGATCAGTTCACTACTGCCGCTGGCTTTAACTCCGTATAAGTTAATAGCAAGAAACACCAGTATCACCAGTGATTGAAGCAAGTGCTGCATGGCAATATTGGCCTGCTGTTCCAGACCAAACATGGCGGTACCGTAGACACCAAAGGTAAAAGCATATAAAGACATGGTACCAATATAACCAACCAGTAATAGCCAGCCGCCTAAACCAGCAATGTTGGGATGATGAAAAGCATGTTCCAGATAAGTAAAACTACCCCCGGCAGACTGAAAGGCCAGCCCAAGCCGAGCATAGGACAAACCAGTGATCATGGCAATAATTCCACATAAAGCAAAGGCTATCGGTGCCGCATGGCCGGCCAGCAGAATAGCCAGTCCCAGAACAGAAAATATCCCCCCGCCAACCATACCACCGACACCCATTGCAATGACTTCGATAAGGCTGAGTTTTTCGCTCTGAACAGTATCAATCATAATCTAGTTTTATCGACAACTGCTGGCATTAAGTCTGGCACGCAGTGTATCAATCTCATCCATTAACTGAAGTGCCAGAGCAGCGCCGGATAGATTAACACCCAGATCGCGCTGTAGTCGTCGGACAACCAGAGCTCGGTGAATATTCTGTCCGGAAAATAGAAGCTGCGCTGTACTGGACTCCAACAACTGCTCATCAAGTGGTTCAAGTATCCCCTCGTCAACTAGTTCCAGAACCCATTCTGCATGCATGGAACAGGCTCTGGATAATTCACCCAGAGTAATGGGGTGTTCATGATCAATAAGTAGTCCTATTAATTCTTTGGTCATGGTTTAAACTCCTAAATCAGCACGGGGATTAAAATCCAGTTCTTTTTCCATGGTATGATAAATCTCTTTTGCTTTTTCACTGGTTGCTGGGGGTATCGTAATATTAAGTATAATATATAAATCACCAGGAGACTTACCTGGAATACCCCGTCCTTTAAGGCGCATTTTTTTTCCTGAAACTGGATTTTCCGGAACTTTCAAATCAACCGTACCAGCAGGTGTAGGCACTTTAATTTTAGCACCAAAGGCCGCTTCCCAGGGGGAAATAGGTAAGTCGAGATAAATATCCCTGCCTTCAGCACGATAATATTTATGTGGTCGAAATTCAATTTCAAGATAGAGATCACCCTGTGGTCCGCCACCTATTCCAGGTGCCCCCTGCCCGCTTAAACGAATTTGCTGCCCCTGATAAACCCCCTTAGGAATTCTGACTTTTAAGGTACGCTCTTTAGTAACAATATGCCCAGCATCATCAAGTTGCGGACTGTGCAGGGTAATTGAACGTGTTGCACCATTAAAGGCATCTTCCAGGTCAATTAACACTTTTGCATGATGGTCTTCACCCTGCATGGAATAGCGGTGTCCCTGGGTATGTTGCTGCTGACCTCTAAACTGCTGACCGAATAGTGTTTCAAAGAAATCACTATAGGCCGAAGCATCACCTCCGGTAAAGCCGCCGCCACTAAATTCAAAACCTGCATCCCAGTCAGGTGGTGGTTGAAAATCCTGCCCGGATTTCCAGTTCGCACCCAGTTGATCATAGGCAGCCCTTTTTTCAGGATCTTTTAGAACTTCATAAGCTTCACCGATTTCTTTAAATCGTGCCTCAGCATTGTCTTCTTTACTGACATCGGGGTGATACTTACGGGCCAGTTTACGATAAGCCCGTTTAATTTCAGCCTGGGTGGCTTTTTTATCAACCCCCATTAGTTCATAATAATCTTTAAACTCCATAAGCTTATCCCTGAAAATCAGTTACTAAAATAATTTGCTAAAAGAACTGTTGATCTTTCTGACAAATCAACAGCACCTGGTCTACATGGTTTAATTTTAAACATGAATACCCATATTTAAAATATAAGGTTATTTTCTAAAGATACAATACGCCTGAACATAACCCCTGAATATACTTTTACAGGTTTATTATTATGAAAATTGCAGTGACAAGCCAGAACTTTCGCACTATTACCGGACATGCCGGTAAAACCAGGCGTTTTATTATATATGAGATTGTTAATAACCGTCCTGCTACAGAAATTGAACGTCTTGATCTGCCCAAAGAAATGTCTATGCATGCCTTTCGGGGACAGGAGCATCCTATTGATGGGATAGACTATCTGATCACCCAGAGTTGTGGCCCGGGATTTATAGCAAAATTAAAACAACGTGGCATAGAAGTGATAATAACTGAGGAAAGTGACCCATTAACAGCAGTAAACACGCTGCTAAATTCACTTTGAAGAAAAGGTACTCAAACCTGAGCCATCTCAGGAGAGATGGTCAGGCTTACATTTAGAGTAGGTTACAATTATTTTAGCAGTTCAACATCATTTAACTGCCAGCTTTTATTAAACCATTATTGTAAATACAGATAAGCTGAAACAGCAAGAGCACTCAGACTAAAAAATAGTGCTGTCAGTCCAATATAAAGATCTTTTGATGAGGATGTTGCCTGTTCAAGATTGCTTTCAAGAGCACTTATCCGTTCACGTTCTGTTTCCAGCTGTTCCTGAATCAGGATATTGATCTGGTTCTGTACAGATTCTTCAGCAATAATACTTTCGGACAGTTCAGACCGACGATCATTAAACTGCTGACCCATATGTGTATTTAAGGTATCAAGGATCAGCTCATCAAAATCTATTTTTTCAATTTGATGTTTAAATGTATCAAAATCCTGTCTGAGACTTTGCAGATCGATAATTAAATTCTCGGTTTTAGAATCAATATAAGTATGTGATTCATTTAAGGAAGATTTTATGGAAAAAATCATTTTATCTTCCAACTGACTGGACAAAGCTGAAAACTGGCTGGATAGTTGATTATAATTACTGTTTATCAGAGCCAGTTTATCCGTTAGAACATTTTCTGCCGCAGCCAGGGTCTGTTTGATAATCTGATCGGCTGTGAGGGAAACTTCCGGTGTCTTATTAATCGTATCTGCTTTTTGCTCTGTGGTTTCCGTTTTAAGAGTCGATGTAATTCGACTCATTTGAGCATCAAATTTATCCAGATCAGCCAGAATATCTTTTAACGGACCGGCTGAGGATGATTTAGTCATATAGGAAAAAGCACCGGCATCCATAGCCTTATGTTTATCTTCATCACTCTCTTTACCTGTACACATAATTACAGGAATGGCTGCAGTATCAGGATTAGAACTGATAAGACGAGTGGTTTCAAAACCATCAATACCAGGCATCAGACAATCCATAAAAATAACATCAGGGTGATTCTGTTTTAAAAACTCCAGTGACTGTTCACCGGTTTCAGCCATAAAAACTTTAATATTAAGGCTTTCAAGATGTTTTTTTAAAGTCACTCGTGCCATTTTTGAATCATCAACAATTAAAGCTGATGTAATATTCATAGAATCAATTCCTGTTTGTTATTATTCGTAAATATTGACCACATGAACTGTATGTAATTAATATCAGGGTTTATTAATGTGGACATCAATTTTACACCATATAAAATTTTGCTCAAGCAGAGCGCTAACCTGAAGGAAGAAATGTTGTCATAATATCGGTGGTTTCGTAATAAAGATAGATGGGATGCTGGTGGTATTCAACTGGGATTGAAGCATCAATACTCAGATGTCTTTCCTTTATTACCTGTTCTATTGGCGCAGGTGTGGCAACGGTTGCTGATGTGTTTGCAAAATATTGATAAAAATACAGACCTAGAACGGTAAATAAAACGCATAAAAGGATAATAAGTCGTCGATCGGGATTAGCTTCGATTAAATAAATATCTCCGGGAGAGGAACCTACCTGGCGATATTTACTGGAATCAATATTAAGATGCAGCGAATGGGCCATTTATTTTTCCATAAATGTCAGTATATCCAGGTAATGTAGAACATAAAATTCTGCTTCATTTTGAATAATATCCAGAGTCCAGCTCATATCAGAATCAGCGGTCAGGGTCTGAATAATAATTTCATCTCTAACATTAGCACGTCTGGCATCCAGAAATCTGAGACACAAGCGCCATAATTGAGCTTTACCTGCAATCGTATAAGCGTTTAGCTGCCCTTTTTTTTTCAGCCGTCTCTGAGCTACAATTAACTGCTGTTTAAGATAGTTAAGTTGTTCTTTCAGAGGCCTGGCGAGATCAATGACAGTCTGCTGCAAAACGGATGTTCGAGCGGGTTCAGACAGCACTTTCGGCCAGTTACCCAGTTGTTCCTGAGTGATATAAAAATATTCCGGTGCTAAGTCTCTCCAGTTGAGATCGGTATCCAGAGCAGTAAGCTCAGGGGCGCTGGGAAACTTGAAAAAGCCCCATTTATTCCCCATCCAGCATTCAATCAGCAGTTTATCCTGAGCAATAGCACAATTGCCATCCTGTTCAGAATCCAGATCCACTATTTTGTAAGAACGCGGATCCTGCTTCCATGCCTGATAATCCATATCCGGAGCTTTACCATAAGCTTTTTCCAGGGCCTGCCACTGGCTAATAAACCACTGATAATCATCCTGGTAGTAAGCATGACGGCGCAGGAATTCCCAGGCCCACTGTTGTTTATTTAATGATGAGGTGTACTCATAATCAGCAGGAATTTGCCAGTCACTCATGGTGTCTGGCCAATCGCCCAGAATTGCAGGATGCCCCGGGAAGTTTCACTTACCAGAGTATGCTTGTCAGCAAATGCCAGAGTCGTCACATTGGCCAGCGATGATTGCCAGAAATACCGTCTGGCGGGTCTCCAGGATTGCAGTTTACTGCCTGTTTTTATATCCCAGAGAATAATTTCTTCACGGCTATAACCTGTTGCAAGCATTTTACTGTCATTGGAAAACACTGCTGAAGCAACAGTGGCGCGAATTTTATTCAATTTATGTAGAAGCTTACCGCTATTGGTATCCCAGATAAAAATACCAT
>JALSUJ010000424.1:5835-7034 GCA_027071355.1 Gammaproteobacteria bacterium
GTCATAGCATAATGGCCATCAGGCGATAGCTGTACTTTGGTAATTTTAGATACATGAGGCCAGGTAAATTTTAGCTCACCGGTTTTTAAATCCCATAGCCGGGCATTAGTGTCATCGGAACCGGATAAGGCATAACGGCCATCCGCTGACAAAGCAATACTGCTGATATTATCATCATGATAGAATCCATATTTGATGCCACCGGTTCGTAAATGAAAATAGACGATTCGGTATAAGGGGTATTGTCCGCTTTTATCACGACTGGAGACCAGTGCATATTCGCCGTCACTGGAGAGTTTTATATCCCGAATATCATCCAGAGACCAGAAATAGAGTATTTTTTTTGCGCCAATATCATACAGCGCCATAGTTTTCTGCTCCGCAGTGACTACATATTTATTATCCTGTGAAAAATCCGCAGCAATAACACCCGCATCAGGTGAGTCATTATGCTGCCATTTGTCTACCAGGCTATTATCATCAGTACGGCGTAATTCCACATAGCCTTGAGAATGGGCTATCAAAACATATTTTGCGTTATGTGACAGAGTAATACTTAAGGCTTTGTCAGTATGTTCCACTGTCTTAGTGGCCTGGTCTGAAAAACAGGCTGATAAAGAAGAAGTAATAGATAACAATATCAGTAAGTTAAAAACTCTTTTTAATGTAGTACCTGAGTGCATATTTAGACCTGTTATAGAGCGGAAAAAAGAAAGTCCCGGTATTTTTCATCACCCTCCTGAAAAATACTATCACCTTCCAGTTCATACGCCAGTTTAAATTCATTCAGCGCCGTTGTTTTATCAGCAGTTTCATAACAACAGATCCCAAGAAAAAAATGCACCAGTGGATTATTAACCGCCCCGGCACAAAGCATAGCTTCGAGTAGTTTTTGTTTTGCCTGCTCAAATTCCTGCATTTCAAGCAGGCATTCAACCTGCCCCATTTTTATCCATAAACCGGCATCCCATAGTTGACGGGGTTCAGGCAGCGTATTCCAGGCTTTCTGATATTCTTTTATAGCCTGCTGAAATTGTCCGGTATTAATAAACTGTTCTGCCTGGTCATTAAAAAGGGTAATTTTATTAAAATATTTATTTTCTAATACCGGCATTATATAGAATTCCCATTAGCTTATTGCTAAACATATTTATAAAAATCGTTCTTTAAAAAATTTATACACGCAAATCATATTGCTT
>JALSUJ010000425.1 GCA_027071355.1 Gammaproteobacteria bacterium
AGGAACATCCAGAATAACTTCCAGATTAATTTCCTCGTCACTCAAACTGCCTTCGTCTTCCAGATTTTCAAAACCCGCAGAGGTATCAGCTTCGGATTCAGCCTGCTCATTCATAGCCTCCGCCCAGGGATCTTCTTCTTTTTCTACGTTTTCTGTTTCATCATTCATTGCTGATTATCGCCTGTATCATTATTCGAGTCATTTGAAACAAATGAATCATCTAAAAAGGGTATTCCGGTTTCCATATGAGTTGGCCGTTCCATCCGGTTACTTATTTTGATGGCATAATGCCCATTATGCACCCCGTGATGGGCTTTAAAAATAGGAATATCTTCTGCATAAACCCCCACTTCATCAGGTATATCTATAGGAATAATATCACCTTCTGTCAGGTTCATGACATCCTTTAAGGTCAGTGTGGTCCTGGTCAGGGTTGCTGAGACTTCAACTTCAGCCGATTTAATTTCATCACTTAGCGCCTGACTCCAGCGCTCATCCACATCACTACGATCACTTTGAATACCGGCATCAAGCAACTCTCTGATAGGCTCCAGCATGGAGTAAGGCATGGTAAGATGAATATTCCCTCCTCCGCCTTCCAGTTCCACATGCAGACTGCTAACCACCACGACTTCTGTAGGGCTGACTATATTTGCAAACTGGGGATTGACCTCACGGCTGGTAAATTCAAATTCTATTGGCATTACCGGTTCCCAGGCCTTAACCAGATCAATAAAGCAAATCTCCATAAACATATGGATCACCCGTTGTTCTGTGGGTGTAAACTCGCGGCCTTCAATTTTCGCGTGAAACTTACCCTCCCCGCCAAAATAATTATCCACCAGAATAAAAACCAGAGTGGGTTCTATTACCAGTAAGGCAGTCCCCCTTAAGGGTTTCATTTTAATCAGGTTCAGACTGGTAGGCACAAAAAGTGTATGGATATATTCACCAAATTTAAGAGTCTGGATGCCGCCGACTGATATTTCAGTGGAACGACGCAGCATATTAAACATACTGATTCGCAGATAACGGGCAAAACGCTCATTAATCATTTCCAGAGTCGGCATACGCCCACGCACAATACGATCTTCACTATTAAAGTCGTATTGCCGGGCTGAGCCTTCATCTTCGCCATCATCGTCGGTATCAACATCACCATCGTCAACACCGTGCAATAAAGCATCAATCTCCTCTTGTGAGAGTAAATCGGTCACGCTATTTTTTCACCTTAAGATATATATCAGTCAATTTATCGCACCAGGTTACTGCATTACAAAACTGGTAAAATAGACATTATCAATGCCCTTTTTAATTTTATGCTGTTTAAGCACATTATTAATAGTTTCAATCAGTTCTGCCCGGAGTTGTTCTTTACCATCCGGAGTCACCATCTCTTCGTATTTTTGTCCGCTTAACAATAACACGATTTCATTACGTATAACCGGTAAATGTTTTTTTACAGCAGCCTGGGCTTTGTCACTGGTAGTAGCCACTTCCAGGCCAATTTGCATATAACGAGCTTTACTTTTACCTTCAAAATTGAGTACAAAAGGTGGATCCAGTGGCCAGTAGGAGCGTTCTGCAATAACTTCCGGTTGCGCTTCTTCAGCGGTGCTTTTATCAGCACCATTTTCTGTCTGACTGTTTTTCGGCTGTTCTGGTGTATCATCAAAAAAACCGCTAAAAAAAATACCGGCACCGACTGCAATGAGCAAGACCAGCACTCCAGCAATAATAATTATCAGCATTTTTTTGGAGGATTTGGGCGCTTCTTCACCATCATCTAAATCCAGATCTTCATCTGCCATTTTTATTTCCTGTTCCTGATATTAATAACGTAACGAATATCTCAGGGATAGTTGATCTTAAAAATCAACGATCCCTGGTTAATTCTATACAAATTCTTAAATTGTTGTAACAATTCAGCGTAAATTACCCTAACTGGCGGTAGAAACTATATGCACATATATATCAACAAGCAAATAGTGTTCCAATGTTCGGTATTTCTAAGAG
>JALSUJ010000426.1 GCA_027071355.1 Gammaproteobacteria bacterium
CTTTGCCAGCACCATGGGCGCAACACTGGCGTTTCTGGTGTCACGCTTTTTATTACGTGACAGCCTGGAATCCCGTTTTAATAGCCAATTTAAAAAAATTAACGAGGGTATAGAAAAAGAAGGCGCTTTTTACCTGTTCACTCTGCGCCTGGTGCCTCTGTTTCCATTTTTTATTATTAATCTGCTGATGGGACTGACCCGCATTAAAACCTGGACTTATTATTGGGTCAGTCAGACTGGGATGCTGCTGGGTACTATGGTTTATGTCAATGCCGGCACCCAGCTAGGTCAGCTTAATTCTGCTTCCGGAATTTTATCTCCCGGACTGATTATTTCCTTTAGCCTGTTGGGTATTTTTCCATTAGCGGCAAAAAAAATTATTGCTCTGATCCAGGCCGCAAAAGTGTATAAACCGTTTAACAAACCCAAACATTTTGATCGTAATCTGATAGTTATCGGCGCGGGTGCTGCCGGTCTGGTCACTGCCTATATTGCTGCGGCAGTCAAAGCAAAAGTCACTTTAATTGAAAAACACAAAATGGGCGGTGATTGTCTTAACACCGGCTGTGTTCCCTCCAAGGCGCTGATCCGTTCTGCTAAATTAATGTCTCATATCCATCGGGCATCCGAATTCGGAATTCAGTCCGCCCGGGCAGAGGTGGATTTTAAAGCCGTCATGCAGCGTATTAAACGCGTCATAAAACAGATAGAACCTCATGACTCTATAGCACGTTATACTGAACTGGGCGTTGAATGCCTGCAGGGCGAGGCCAGCATCCAGTCCCCTTATGAAGTATTAATTAACGGTCAGACTCTGACCACTAAAAATATTGTAATTGCCACCGGTGCCCGCCCTTTTGTTCCTGATATTGAAGGACTGGATAAGGTAGACTACCTTACTTCCGATACCCTCTGGGATCTGGAGGAATTGCCCGGACGTCTGATTATACTCGGCGGCGGCCCCATCGGCTGCGAACTGGCTCAGAGCTTTGCCCGCCTGGGCAGTCGGGTAATCCAGATTGAACGCAATTCACGACTGATGAAACGTGAAGACCCGGAAGTGTCTGATATTATTCAGCAGCGTTTTCAACAGGAAGGTATTGACCTGCGACTCAATCATCAAAGTCGTTCCTTTTATCAAAACCAGGGTGAACAGATCCTCATTTGTACCGACGAAGCAGGTAATGAAATCGAAATTGTCTTTGATAAAATCCTCATTGCCCTGGGACGCAGACCCAATACTCAGGGCTTTGGACTGGAAAAACTGGATATACCACTCAATAAAAATGGTACTGTTGAGGTTAATGAGTACTTACAGACTAAATATCCCAATATTTATGCCTGTGGTGATGTTGCAGGCCCCTATCAGTTTACCCATACTGCCGCACATCAGGCCTGGTATGCTTCAGTCAATAGTCTATTCCGCCATTTTAAAACCTTTAAAGTGGATTATTCTGTGATCCCCTGGGCTACCTTTACGGATCCGGAAGTCGCTCGTGTCGGTCTCAATGAGCTGGATGCAAAGGCACAAAATATCGCTTATGAAATCAGCCGTTTTGAACTGGATGATCTGGATCGGGCCATTGCTGATGAAGAAGCCCATGGTTTTATCAAAGTGCTGACGGTTCCGGGCAAAGATAAAATTCTGGGGGTTACCATTGTCGGTGAACACGCTGGCGATCTGATTGCTGAATATGTTGCCGCCATGAAAAATAATATTGGACTGAATAAAATACTGGCCACCATTCATATTTACCCCACTCTGGCAGAAGCCAATAAATATGTTGCCGGACAATGGAAACAGGCACACAAACCGGAAAAACTATTACCCTGGCTGGAGAAGTTCCATCAATGGCGACGTTCGTAAGTTAAAGCTTATTGTTTTTTTTAACATTTATTCTTACTAATACGATATTATGTAATAAGAGTTACATTCCCCTGTAGTTAAATTTTTTACAATAATGTCATATTAATTTCAGGATATTTATTATGTGCCTTGCCATTCCTTATGGTAAA